>NZ_JAXKVW010000006.1 GCF_036172515.1 Flexistipes sp. | reverse complement strand
TTTTCTTAAAGTCTTTATTTTCCTTTAAAATTATACATATTCCCTCAATGTCGTCAGGACTAAGACCTTCAATTGTACCGTTATTTATATGATCATCTATTTTAGCAATTATTTCTTTATAGTATTTTTTACCTTCTTTTTTTAAATCGCTGTCTTCTATTGTTTTTATATAATTGGAAATTATGTTAATATCTTTAGTCAATTCATCTTCTGAAACTTCAAGTACTCTTTCCATAAGTCTGCTTTTCTTACTTGAATCTAAATTCTTTATGATTTTGTTTAAAGAGTTATACTCATTTTTTTCCAATAATTCTTTCGCTTTGTTCACAAATAGGTCTATTATATTATCTGATTTATAGTGTTGCTTTAAGATTGCCTCGTATACTTCATATTCATCAAAAATATTATAAACAAATTTAGCTTTTCCAATAATTTTACACCTTAAATCTTCTTGATTGAAAAAATCATCATTCAAATCGTATTTTTTTAACGCTAAATATAGGCTCTGTAACGTAATTGGTATATCATCTTTCCAAAATAAATAGTTTATCCCCAAATCATTTAAAAAACTAATTATTTCTCTTGGCGTTAAAAAATACGAGTTTCCATTATATTTAGTAAAGCTTTCAAAAATTCTTCTTGTAAATATTTGCTTGTCCTCATCTTTATTTCGATCATAGAATTTAAAAATTTTGAAGAATTTTTCTTTGTATAAACTTCTCCAATCACTTTCATTTATGGGAGGGATTTCAATCCTAAATTGAAATATTTTCTCAATAAAATCATTGGCTTCCCTTAAGCCGTCTTTATTGTTCCCAATATCATTATTTCCCACAAGATTTTCATTATTATCAGAGATTGTATCGTTCTCAGGAGTTTTGTTGTTATAGGTCTCCTTATTGTTTTCAATAACGTTATTATTTCCAGTATTTTTAAATTGCTTGCTCAATATTCCCGATAATCTATCTTTATCTATAGGAACAATAAACCAAGACTTGCTTTTCTCATTTGCATCATTTTGCACAGATAATTGTAACATAGACAACACATCTAAAACCGTATCTTCATCAACTCTATCTAAATTATCAAAAACTATAATAATATTTTCGTATCCGTCAGAATTTTTATTTTCAGGGTTTATAATAAAATCAAAACATCTTTGATAAAAGTCACTGGAAAATTCTAAGTCTTCTTGTGTAAGATGGTTCTCAGTGAGATCAATATTTTTACCTAAATAATAATTCATAAATTGTTTTATTTTTTCTAAAATCTTTTTTCTCCTTATAAAGAAAATAATAATAAAAGAAAAGAAACAGACAATAAGAACAATCATAAAAATATTTTCTACATTTGAAATATATGGAAGATTCTTTAATAAGGGTAAATGAAACAAAGGACCGAATAACACATCTCTACTAAAAGAGACTCCTAACATTCTAAGAAGGAAAGCAAAAATAATAAGACCTGATAAAAAGATAACCCAATTTTCTGGTTTGTTACCAGTGATCTTGAAATTTTTAGAAATTTTTTTCTTTGTTAAATGATCTTGTATGGTAATTTCGTCTTCAAAATTTTCATTTTCTACTTTTAGTTCCCTTGCTAATTTAAGCAAAAATGATCTTTTTAAAAGATCACCCCTATGTGCCCAAGAATCATAAGTAATAATTTTATTTTTATCATCTTGATAATTTTTAGAAAAAATATCTATTATAGAACTTTTACCTGAGCCCCATTGACCAAATAGCCCAATAGTTTTCTTTTTCACACTATCTTTCGCAATTATATTTTCTATATTTTCAGCAATATGTGCATGAAGTCCTAATTCATCTTCATTTACAGGCTCATCTTCGAGAAATTCTACAGGGAGCTTTTCATCTTCAGATTGTGACAACATATATAAATTTCACCTTATAAATTTATAATTTTACATTAGTTTCAATATGCTTTGAAATGTTTTTATCTTACTCCTTACAAGCGAAATAGTTTAAAGTCTTAATTGATAATAATTTTAACATACAATATTTTACATTTCAAAAAAAGTTTTTTCATAATTTGAATTACATAGTTACATCTCATTATTTATAAATTTTGAAGCTAAATCACTTTTTTCCTGTGCCAACATCCTTAACTCATACTCTGAAAAATAATATTGACCAGCAAAATTTGTTTCTATTTCATCCTGAGTTATTTCAAATCCTTCCTCATAACTTTCGATAAGAGATTTATAAATACCATTTAAAAAGCTTTTTTGCTTGATTAATATTGTTTGCATCTTTTTTATGTAAACTTCCAGTTCTTGTTCAAATTCTTCAGAAGTTTCAAAAAACACTTGCCCGTTGGCATGCAAATGTTCATTTCATTTTTTTACTAATTCAGAGATGTTGCCTATTGAGCCATCATTAAAACCGACCAATCTAAAAAAGCGGGATACTGTTTTTTCTTGTATTTTTGAGAAAGCAAACGGGTTTGTGGTGTCCTTTAAAAAGTCTTTTTCTTGACTTGGGAAGCCTACCCAACAAAGTGCAAACTCATCTGACTTTTCTTTGGAAATTCTCAAAAGTTGAATATAAACAAAAACCATATACAAAATATGCAAATGAGAATAAGCGCTTGGATAGAGCTCATTTTCAACGCATCTTATTGCATGATTAAGTTGGTGTTCCAAATATCTTTTAAGAGTAGGATCTGAAGTATCCAAGGGAAAATATTGTGATAATGCGTGAATTTCTTCCATGATATATCCCATTAAAAACTAATTTTTATCGCCCCAGACTTCGGAGATTTTAGCTTCAATTTTTTGTTCCATTTTTCCAATCAGTTTTTTGTTTGAATTGACAATTTTCTGCTCAGTTTCAATTTCTTCTACGATTTGTTTTTGGACTTTTAGAGATGGTAAAGGCACTTGGATATTAGATAAATAATTCCAAGAAACTCTTGGTAATTGAGCACCACCAAGTCCTTGTAAAACTTTATCGTTAAAAAGTTTACTTCTTAAATAATAAGAATAAAATTTATGATTTGCTTTATTTCTATTCCCCTGCAAAACAAAAATATCAGTTGAACAAATACCATGAAAGTTGGTGTAAAATACTTTGTTTAAGTTTGGCCTCAGCTTTCCATACAACACTTGATCAGGCTCAAAGTATGTTTTGGCACTTTTAATATTTTGGTATTTGGTTTCTATATCCCCAATTAGCCTACCCGTATTTGGCTCAATGTTTTCTAAACCAACATAATTGACGTTACCTTGTTTTTTTTGTGGATCAATACTATTCGATAACCTGTATAAAACTTTTCCTAACTCAATCATTGGCCAATTAGGATCAATTCGGAAACTTGGCTTCCAGTTTTCGACTACTTGTTTGGCTCCGTCGATGACTTTTTGATATTGCTCTATTTCGGCTACGACTTGCTTCTGGACTTCGAGTGGTGGGAGGGGGATTTTGATTGATTTTAGGTTTACTTGATTTAATTTTGGCACAGTGATTCCTGAAATATAAGTTTTCAAATCCATTGAATTTATAATCTCAACCAATAATTCATCAAGAATCTTGCTTCTATTGGGTCTTAGGACATGAGCATGATTATTGACCCAATATTTACCAGTAGCAATAAAAGCAGTTTTATCTCCTCTATCCCATTTTGCGCCATCTTCACCAACCAAGACTAACTTTTCATCAAAAATATAGTCTTGAACATAATCCAATATCCCAGTTGCCCCATAATATGGATAAATTCCTGATTTTCTTTCTCCTTTTGTAATAGGTTTTCTTTTGCTATCTAAAATCTCACAAACTTCACCCAGTTCCACCATCGGCCATTTGGCATTGCTATAATCCACGATTTTACGGTAGCGGTCACCTGTGAGATTGTATTCACCATTTTCAGCAATTTTTTCTTTGCTTACTGCAAAAGCAAGAGATCCCTCGACTTCGCTCGGGATGACAGCCGACTGTTTCCAACTCTCCAAAGCTTTTAATGCATTGGGGAGGTCATTTTTCTCTATCTTTCTTCTTTGTGCCCCCAGGTCGAAACCATCGTTTTCCACTTTGACAAACAAGATTTCATCAGTCCTCTTGGCAAATTCTCTGTCAAGCAAGAGAATAGAGGTTTTCACTCCGCTATAAGGCTGAAAAACTCCACCTGGTAAACTTACCACTGCATACAGCCCCAATTTTCGATTAAGTTTTTCCTTAAGTTTTTATATGCATTTGCAGATTGAAAGATAATACCTTCGGGAACAATAATCCCAGCTTTACCTTTAATCGTTAAATGCTCGGCAATGTAATCCACAAACAACACTTCCGAACGTTTCGCCTGAATACTGAATCTTTTGTGTGGACTGATACCACCCTTTGGTGTCATAAACGGCGGATTCGCAAGGATGATGTCATACATTTCATCCCATCTTTTATCACTGCTTAAAGTGTCGTATTCATGAATTTTGGGATCAGTGAAACCATGCAGATACAGATTTACCAATGCAAGCTTTACCATATCGGGGGAAATATCATACCCTGTAATGTTTTGAGTGAGTTTTTTTCTGTCATCTGGGGTTAGCAAGTCACCATTATAGCTTTTCTTTTCTTCAATTACAGTTTCTGTTGCAGTTTCTCCAAGTTTGATTTTATCCTCTTCTTTTTCTGTTTCGGGTTTGTAATCTGAAGAGTTTATTTTTAAAATGTGTTTGTATGCTGAAATCAAAAAACCTGCTGTTCCACAGGCAGGATCAAGTATTGTGTCGTTTTTCTTAGGGGCAACAACTTCTACAATAAAATCGATAATATGCCTCGGTGTGCGGAATTGCCCTGCATCTCCCTGACTGCCGAGAACAGAAAGCAAATACTCAAAAGCATTTCCCAGATTTTCGCTGTGATCATACTCAAATTCATTGATTTCTTTTAAAAACATAGTAAGTGTTCTCGGATCACGAAACGGTAAAAAAGCACCTTTGAAAATATCACGGAAAAGCTGCGGTATATGCGGATTCTTCTGCATATTTGTTATTGCTTCCACATATAAATCAAGTTTTTCCTGCCCAGATAGCCTGTTATCCATAAGCTTTGTCCATGAATACTGGCTAAAACCGTCAGTAAAAAATCTTGCCTCTCCGCCCAACTCCTGAGCTTCTTTGTCCATATCATCCATAAATTTATAGACAAGAGCTGTGGTGATTTGCTCCACCTGTGCTTTCGGATCGGGGATTTTTCCCACAAGTATTTGTCTGGCAGTATCAATTTTTCTTTTGGTTTCTGAGTTGAGCATTGTTCTCCCTTATGAATAACAATTAGTTCATATACTGATTGACGGGCACGTAATCTTTTACATATTCTGGAACTGTTTCTCTCCAACCATTCAGTGCCTTAAATTCTGACATGCTGAATCCAGGATATACGTTTAACTCTGCAAAATGTTTGTTGTTTATTATATCCCTGAATTTTTCATCGGTAATATAAGCTTTGAGATAGTTTTTAATGTAGGGGACGTATTTGTTCTCAGGCTTATATATAGAAATAAACTTTTCAACTTCTTCTTCCAAAAGCTCGTCCTTACCCTTAAACTTTTCTATATATCCGAAAATTCTTTCCAAAACCTCCCGCCATGAAATACGACGGTCAAGGTTTTCACTCCTGCGGATTTTCTCCAAATTCAAGTAAAGCTCAGGTTTATTTTCATATTTATCGCGGGTAACTTTAACAGCTTTATCCCATTGTTCGTTTTCCACTGCTGTTTTTATGTCATTATCTTCACTAAGTTCACGCTGGGCTTTTTCAAAAAGTTTTCGGTCAATTTTCATTCCCTCTAAGCCGACCGTTTCTTCTCTTATTTCTTTGACTTTATCGGGATTAAAGATTTCCACTTCATTTGTTTCGTAAGGGGTATCTTCCCAATCAGCTTTCCCTTTTTGAACCTTTGGGAGTTCCAGGACTTCATCATAGTCGAATTTTTCTTCAAAGTATTCACAGTTGGCAAAGAAATCAAAGAACTTAAAAGTACCTTTTTCCTGTTTATGCTTGTCTCCATATTCGTCAGTATATTCAAAGCTGTATCTTCTTGTTCCTCTGCCCTTTATCTGTATAAAATCAGTGGGTGAAAATACTGGTCTCATAAGTGCAAGGTTTAAAATGTCTTCACAGTCATAACCAGTGGTCATCATACCTACTGTCACACAGACACGGGTTTTGCTTGATTTATAATTATCAAGAAACCTTGTGTGTCCGTTAAGATTATTATTGGCGAAATTAGTGGTAAATTGTTGTGATCCCGTAATATTGGAAGTTATCTGAACTGCAAAGTCTGAGTTGTATTTATCAGGCCATATTTTACTTGCCATCTCATTCAGGGTCTGTGTGATTTTGGAAGCATGTTTTTGACTGACACAAAATACGATGCTTTTACCTATTTCACCGCTGATAGGGTCTTTGAGAGCATTTTCTATGAAAGTCTGGCATAAAACCTTATTAGTTTTCTCTGAGAAAAATTTCTTTTCAAAATCTTTTTGGAAATATGTTTCTTCATCCTCTTCGCCTTCTTTATTTTTCACCATAACTGCGTACCCTTTTTCAGAAAGCAGTTCGGCTGTTATATCCGTTCTTGCATCCACCACTATCGGATTTATCAAATATCCGTCTTTTACTCCGTCAATTAAACTATATCTGAATGTCGGTTCTCCGTCTTTACAGCCAAAAGTAATATAAGTATCTAATAATTGTCTTCTCTCCCATGCCCGAGGGTCTTGGTAAGGCAATTCATCGGGATTTACATTTTTCAGATAATTTTTAGGTGTCGCCGTAAGCCCTAATTTGTAGCCGATAAAATACTCAAAAACCGCCCTGGAATTTCCGCCGATGGCACGATGGGATTCATCTGCAATCAGCAAATCAAAATCTGTTGGAGAAAAAAGTTTCTTGTATTTATCCTGCGAAGATAGGCTCTGAACTGTTGAAACAACAATTTCAGCCTTTTTCCAGTCATCACGGTTTTGCTTATAAATAACCGTCTGAAAATCGTTGCCGAGATAATCCCTGAAATTTTTATATGCCTGATCTTCCAACTCTAAACGGTCAACGAGAAACAGAATTCTCTTTGCATTTCCCGTTCTCAAAAAAAGTTTTATGACGGCACCAGAAATGAGTGTTTTACCTGTGCCTGTTGCCATTTCAAAAAGAAACCTGTCATTTCCCTGCCTGGCTGATTCCTGCAAAGCATGGATTGATTTTACCTGATACGGTCTGAGTATTCTTAATCCCTGTTCCCATAAAAATCTTTTTCTTGTTTCTTCGTTTTGGTATTGAGGGTCTTCTTTGAAGTTAGGATTTTGGGTAAGTGCAATATAATCAGCTTTTACTTCTTCATCTGCAAGTCTTTTATTATTCGGCTTAAAGTCAAGCCTGTGAATAAGGGATTCCTGGGTGGGAAACTCTGTGATAATTTCGGGATTGCCTATTTCCAGATCCCAGAAATAGTGGAGATTTCCGTTTGAGAGTATAACAAAGCGGGCATTGATATTCTGTGCATATTTTCTTGCCTGCTCTTTTCCGTCTAACGGGTTTTTGTCTTCCTTTTTTGCTTCCAATACAACAAAGGGGTAGCCCTTATCATCCAAAAGCAGATAATCTATAAATCCGTTTTTTGTTTTTTCAAAATTACTGCCGAGTGCTTCAATATCTTTTTTAGAAATTTTTACATTTGGTTCCAGCTGTATATTAGCTTCACCACTTTCATTATCAAAAAAACGCCATCCTGCTTCTTCAAGCAGCTTATTAATTTTTAGCCTTGCTTTTGCCTCTTTGGGATTTGCCATAAATTTTCAGCCTTTTATTAAAAGAAAAATATAAAATAATTTGTAAAAAATCAGCTATCGCTAAAATTAACAACATGATAAATATACCTGAAATTACCAGGCGATTCAAGGAAATGAAAAGACTAATAATATATAGCCTTATTATTGTCGATAAAGCTATGCCTCTTTCGCTTAATTCTTTCGACAGGATAACGTTATCACCATTGTCCTCTGAGTTAATATTTTTTCTTACTATCAGCAACTTAGACAACATTTCAGCATTCGACAGTTTTGTGCCGATTATGTCACATAAGAGGTCGTAAAAAGCTTAAGCTTTATCCATAGGTTTGAGGTCTTCTTTGAAATAATTTTCTGAAAATTGATACAAGGGAACGCCATGATTATTTGTTTGATCCTATTTGTGACCAACCATAAAAAAATACAAAAAATTTCAAATTTTCCCTTGCATTACCAGAACTGCTCCTTAAGTTATACTTAAGTTCAACTTTCGAGACAAAATTCATTAATCATGATCTGTCAATTTTCAGAAATTCATCAGCGATCGCTGATGAACAACGAAGTTGTAAAACACAAAAATAATAAATCACACAACGATATATTTTTTTGCGTTCACTTTATAAAGTGAATGCAAAAAAATATAATAACTCCTGAGCCTTGATTATCAAAGGCTTCAATCAATTAATCACATAACAGAAAAAACAGAAAATTCGCAATTGTGTCATTGTGTTCGGCCGTTTTACGAGTCCGAGCATGATGTTCATTAGGTCGCTGCGCCACACATGATTGCGTCTGAAATCCTTTTAATCTCACACAAATAGTGAGTTCATATAGATTGTACAGGTTTTCTGTGAACCTTAATCTCAGAGGAATCGCTAATATATATATGTTGCAGTGTACAATTTGTTTTGGCTCACCCACCGAAAATCCAATTGGGATGATGATCCCAATATTTTTAATGTGTCACTTATACACATTAAATAGTGTTTTTTGTTTCTGATCTGGAATGGTTCTTGTTTAAGAGAGGGGGTGCAGTATGCAAAAAGTAAAAAGAAACTTTGTTGGTGAAAACAATTTAACGCGTAAAGCGGCAAGTTTCAGGCTGGCGACTGAGGTAGTTAAATCTGCCAATGAAGGGACAATCCAGAAAGTAGCGCAAGCTGCAAGAATGTTGGCTGAATTTGTAAACAATGAATATGATTTAAAAAATCTTGCAAAACTCGAATCAAACCATATGGAAGATTTTGCGGATAACCTTTTGGAAAGGCTGGACAGCGGTGAAATATCAAGAGGACATGCAACAAACATAATATCAGCGCTTAATTCCGTATTTAACTATTACTACCGAGATGATCTCAAAATCTCCGCACGGGGGTATGGGCTGAATAGGGGTACAAGATTTAACAACACAGACAAAAGTATATCCGATGAAAATCATCAGAAATTTTCTGAATATCTTTCGGATAAATTTAATGCAAGTGGTGATGTTCGCTATGAAGCTCTGAGATTGCAGGTGGAATTACAGAGAAGTGCAGGGTTGAGATTTAAAGAATCAGCCTTGTTGTCAGGAAAAGAACTCCGTAAAAACAATAATTTGGAAATAAGAAAAGGAACCAAGGGCGGTCAGCTCAGGACAATAGATTCAACAGAAGCCCAAAGAAAATTGATTTCGGATATAAAAAATTTCAGGAAAGAGTATAATCTGACTCGCTCATTAATTCCAGATAACCTTTTTTTTAAGGAATGGAGTAGGTTTGCCTACAATGTCGTAAAAGATTTTAAAAGAGAAACTGGTCTTAAGTATAATTTTCATGGAAACCGCCATTATTATGCACAAAAACGATATAAAGAACTTACTGGTCATGAGCCACCTGTCAAAGCAGGCTTTTCAAAGAAAAATCCCGTTAAAGAGGAAAAGAGCTTTGAGGTGAGACTAAAAATTAGTGAGGAACTTGGACATCACCGCATTGATATCACATCTTATTATCTTGGGAGGGGGAAATGAGTAAAAATATTTTGTATGGTGAATTCAGGCGTAGATTCAGAATTACTGGAAGTAAAACAACCGTTAATCAGGACTACCGTTTGATCAAACAATTTTGTGATTTTATTACAAATAAATACCCAGAGGTAACTAAACTCAGTCAGTTAAACAATAATCACTGCAATGCTTTTTATAATGAGGTAAAAAACGGATGTTGGTGCGGTGAGATATCAAAATCTTATCTCAAAGACACTTTGTACTCAGTTAATAAGCTTTTTAAAGCCATTGGTAAACATGAGCTTGCCTATGATGTGAGTAAATTATTAAAGTCATTTGAAGGTAAAAAGAAAATAACCGTTACACTGGAAGAATACAATAATATTAAACATTGGAGAAAAAAATTCGGTAAGGTATTGCCTCCTGAATAATCTCCTTTTTTTGGGGATAACAATATCTCTGCAAAAAAGAGATGCAGTTATAAGGTGATAATCTTATCTCCAAAAAAAGGAGATAAGTATAATGCTTAACATATCTTTTTTTTGAAATTTTGGGTTGATTTTTTTATTTCGAATCCTATTTATAACTGAGTAACACTTCTACAGCGATCAAATCTATCCATCAGAGTATGTCCAAATATCGGATATTTTATCCACTTTGGATTAATTTATTCACGATATCAAATTCGTGTTAAACCTGTCTTAAACCCAGCAAATATACTTATAAAAAGTTCAACTGAGGGAGTATTATAAAACTTTATGTTTTATAATATAGGATTTGTGCGGGGTTATACAAAAATAAAAAAATTTCGGTGAGTATAACTGTCTGCGCGGAAAAAATTATCAAGGGATGATTATCCCTTTTCTCATAAGAGGGGGATAATCATATGAAAAACTCCTGTAAAGATTCTGAAAGATCTGGTAATATTAAAGTAACAGAAAACGTAGCTCAGTTGTTTGACAATTTAATAGGGAGAGATGAGGACGAACTTGCCGCCGTATCCAGAATTTTCCTAAAATCAGGTGATGATAATGATTTCAGGCTGACTGACATTACAGATCAGTATTATAATCTGGTCAAAGAACTCGAAGAACTAAAAGAGAAGCTGGCAGATGATGGAAATGTTCTTCTAACTGTTTCGGAAGTTGCGGAATTATTCAGGTGCCATGAACAACACATCCGAAATATGAAGTCAAAAGGAAAATTCAGGAAAGGAAGACATTACATTAATTTTGGTGGCAAGATACTGTTCAAAAGAGAAACATTGTTACAAGATTTTGGCCTCTGGGCAAACAAGGCTCGGAGGTGCTAAATGGGTGTTTACAAAAGAAATAATAAGTTGTGGATTAGTTTCACATACATGGAAATACAGTGTAGAGAACCTATCGGCTTAGACGATACTGCAGCAAACAGAGAAGAAGCTTCATTGATGTGCAATCAAATAAAAAGACAGATAAGAGCTGGTTCTTTTGATTATTCCAAATGGTTTCCAGAATCGAAAAATCTGGTAAAGTTTGGGTACAAGAAGAAAGAAAAAGAGCAAACTACTATTTATGAAAATCCAACGGTTGAGGAACTTGCAGATGAGTGGTTAGAAAACTGTAAAAAACGTGGAAAAAAAAGAAAGACCCTTATATCATACTCTGATTACCGAAACAGGACAGTAAAAATCCTCGGTAAAAAAAGAATAAGAGATCTTAAGATTAGAGACTTAGACCATTTCATAGAAAAACTGTTGGATGCAGGCTACGACCCAAAAACAATAAAAAATACCAGATTATGTCTAAGTCAGATTTACAAACTTGCACTTAAAAAGGAAATTGTAAACAAGAATTTAATGTCTGAATGTGAAGGAGTATCTATAAAAAATAAAAAAATATACCCTTTTAACGATGACGAAGTTGACAAGATACTGGAACACATCGAAAAAAATAAACCAAAATTTTATGCGATGTTTAAAGTGCTGTTATTGACTGGGATGAGAGTTGGGGAAGTCCTTGCTATGAAATGGGAAAATTACAACAGAGAAAATGGAACTTATTTTGTATGTGAAAGTGTATCCCTCGGAGAAATTGGACCGCCTAAAACGCAGGGTTCAATAAGAAAAGTTAAACTTATAACTTCTGTGGTCAAAGCATTAAATTATCATTACGACAACTTTCGAGTAGAAGGCTCAAAATTTATATTCAATACTCAATATGGAACCCATTACAACAAGGCCGAAAATATAAAGAAGAATGTATGGATACCAACACTTAAAAAACTTGGAATTGAATACAGGATAATGTACCAATGCAGGCATACATACGCATCAATAAGTATTGCGGAAGGTGATACTCCCGCTTTCGTAGCAAGAAATTTAGGGCACACTAGTTTAAAGATGGTTTATGATGTTTATGTTAAGGATATAAGAGATGGCAACAGGTCAAACTTGGAAAATCGCTTTTAAATTGGTAAATTATCACAATTTTATCACAGGTGGGAAAACGCAAAAATTAAGTTGTTGATATTAAAAGGGAAAAAGAAAGCGGGCGACGGGACTCGAACCCGCTACCTCAACCTTGGCAAGGTCACGCTCTACCAGATGAGCTACGCCCGCAAGCAGGTGGACTTTATATAAAAAATAGAGTCTCTTGTCAATAAAAATTTTACTTTAAATAATTTATACATCAAAACGTTTAACAATAATCCATATTTTTTAAAATTTTCGCATGATTCATAAAACCTTTAAAATTGAAATTATTCAATTTAGCCCTGCGCTTTACCAGTCCGTAATAAATCCCTGCATCGTTGGTTTCACCTATCATTGTAGCGCCTATAATTGTATCAGAATCGTCAAGAAAAATTTTTCTAAAGAAACCTCTTTTTTCATCATAAAAAATTTCACTTTTTACATCATCTCCAAAATAACCCACAACTGCCACTTCTGTTTCAAAAACCTCTGTAGTGTTATTCTTAAGACTGCCTTCATATTCAACATCATGTCCGAGCATATTTTTTGCAGCCACATCCCCCTGCTCCGCCGCTGTCAGCCAGTTTCCCTGAATAACCGTTCCTCCGCCCAAAAAATCATCACATTCCGCCGCATCTCCGGCAGCGAAAATATTTTCCGCACTTGTACGGCAATGTTTATCAACCATGATTCCCCAGTTGGTATCGATTGATGCACCTTTTGCCAACTTAATATTCGGCTCCACACCTTTACCGATAATAACGAGATCGGCAATCAGTTTACTGCCTGATTTTAAAGTAATATCAAGCTTATCTGATTTTTCATCAATGGCTGTCAAATCATCTTTTTTGTGAATTGTAAGCCCTCTGGATTCAAATTTTTTTTCAAGAATGCCGGAAGCATCTTTATCCACTACCCTTGAAAAAATTCTGTCAGAGGAAATCACAAGGTGTTTTTCAACTTCCTCTTTTAGATGTGACAGTAAGGGAATCGTTACCAACCCGGCTCCAAAGCCAACAACTGATGACGAGTTTTCAAACATTTCATTCATTCTGTCGGCATCCTTAAAATGCCTCAATTTTAATACATTTCTGGTATTGTTGTATTTTATCTCTTTTGCTTCGCCGCCTGTTGCCAGCAAAAGTTTACCATAATTCAGCTCTGTGCCATCATTCAAAACTATCTTATTTTTCTCCGGCACAATACTAACCAGCTCTTTCCCGAAAAACGTATCTAAACCGTTTTTCTTATAAAACTGCTTATCAACGATATACAGAGCATCTCTTTTTATTTTGTCACCCACGTAATAGGGTGTTAATACTCTCGAATAAGCAGGCTCATTTTCCTTGTCAATCACAGCAACAGACGAACTTTTATCGAAATGCCTCAGTGTACGCATGGCATTTAGCCCTGCAGCACTGTTTCCCACTATTATAAAATCATAATTATACATAAACTAACCTCCGGGATATCCCCCTCCCCCGATATAAAACAATGAAACGGACGCATCCGCCAAAACGGTTTTGTCATCCACATGTTCTCCGTTTAAAAGAATCTTTATGTAACTGTGATCCAACTTGTCCCCAAACAGTCTGCTTTTTATCTCAGCCGCAGTAATCCCGTTTTTCAGATCGAGGCCGGCAGCTCCGGTATAGACCCTCAAAATTCCGTATATTTTTACCTTTATCATCACAAATGACCAAAAATCTTCAAAAAATAAGTGGAAGGCTTTTCGCCTTCCACTTATTTACCTTAGTCCGAGCTCTGCAAGTTTCTCAGATGTAGGGATTCCATCCTTCCAACCCCTTGCTTCGTAATATTTAGGAAGCGTCTCACTTAGCCTGGCCACTGACCCTTTATGAGGTCCGTCCGGAACAGGTTCTTCAAGAATCCGCTTAGGAAGGGTATCCTGAGAAGGATCGATACCGGCATCAAGATTATACAACCTTTCCAGATTCCACACCCTTTCACCGGCTTCAACAAGATCATCGGCAGAATAATTCAATCCCGTGGCAGCATTGAAGAAGTTTTTAATCTCTTCAGGGGTTATGGCAAATGTTGTAAAAAGGCATATTCCGGAAGAATCCACAAGCGCCGTAACATCCTGAAAAGCCTTTGTCCATTCAGCTTTTCCATCAAGGCTGGTGGGTTCCATTTTTTCTGGCACTCCGAGGATTTCAGGGGAAATCATATAGCCTCTGACGTGGCAGGCCCCTCTGTTGCTTGTGGCATAATTTATTGCCATTCCCTGGGCAACTCTTCCGTCATAAGCGGGAAACTCAAGTTTTTTCACACTCATGGAATAATCAGGTTTGCCGTATTCTTCAGCAAGTCTGTAAGAGCCTTCTGCCAGTTTGTCGCCGAAACCTTCCCTGTTGGCTATTTTTCCCATCATTTCCACCATACCTTCTGCGTCGCCAAATTCCAGAGATCTTCCTATTTCATCTTTACTGATTATTCCCTTTTCATACATCTCCATTGCACATGCTATAGTACCCCCGGCAGTTATGGGATCGAATCCGTTTTCGTTGCATATATAATTAGCCCTGGCAATTGCTTTCAGATCACTAATCCCGCAGTCGGCTCCGAGCGCCCAGATAGGCTCATATTCAGGTCCTTCACCTTCGCCGCTGAATCTTGGATCTGAAATTGCCGTCACTCTTCCACAGCCGATAATACATCCCATACACGCTTTATTCCTTTTTAAAATGGTATCCGCCATCGTTTCACCGGAAATATCTTCTGCTTTTGCGAATGTGTCTCTCTGGAAATTATTAGTGGGGAAAAGCCCTGTTTCGTTAATAACATTTACCAGCACTGCAGTACCGTAGGCCGGAAGTCCCTGAGAAGTTACGGGAGAATCTTTCAGTAATTTATATGCCTCAAATGCTGATTTTCTGTAAGCATCTTTGTCGGAGATTTTCACCCCGCCTGTACCTCTGACAGCTATGGCCTTAACATTTTTGCTGCCCAAAACAGCACCGACACCGCTTCTGCCTGCTGCCCTGTGCTTATCGTTCATAATACATGCAAACTTCACCTGCTTTTCTCCGGCAGGACCTATTGATGCTATTTTTGCATCCTGATGAAATGTTTTATGAATAATATCTTCCGTTTCGTGGGTGGTTTTCCCCCAAAGTTTTTTAGCACTTCTGATTTCAATATTATTGTTATAGATTGTTATATAAACGGGATTCTTCGCCTTTCCTTCCAAAATAATCATATCGTATCCTGCATACTTAAGTTCCGAAGGAAAGTATCCGCCTGAATTTGAAGATGCAATTGTACCTGACAGCGGAGATTTCGTTACAACCATATACCGTCCGTTGGCAGCACCGTATGTCCCTGTCAGAGGACCTACTGACAAAAACACTTTATTTTTATCGCTGTAGGCATCCACATCCGCAGGTACTTCGTCCGTAAAATATTTAACGGCCAATCCTCTTCCGCCTATAAACTTTTTAGCTGCCTCAAGATTCAAATCTTCAACACTGTACTTTTCATTGGATAAATCTATCCTTAATATTTTTCCTGCCCAACCGCCTGTCATATCACACCTCCATGTGCCCTTCTTTTACTGAAGTGGCAAATTTTTTAACCTTGGATCTTGTGGGAGTATCTTCCTCTTCAAATGTAAGACATCCTGTTGGGCAAAAAGCCACACATTCCGGATAATCCCCTCCGCATAAATCGCATTTATCAGCTTTCATTTTACTTTCGGCATATTTTATCATACCAAATGGGCAGGCGCTTACACAGGTTCTGCAGCCCACACACTGATTTTCATCAACCAAAACAACCCCGGTGTCGCTGTTTTTTGATATTGCCCCTGCCGGACAGGCCTTTAAGCACCATGGCTCATCGCACTGCATGCAAGTAACGGTAACAAATGCAGCCTCATCCATAAAAATTTCATTTACGATTCTTGATTTAGACGGTGCGAACTCATCAAAATGCTTAAGGGAACATGAAAGTTCGCATGTTTTGCAGCCGATACATTTGGACGGCTCCACCCTTATTAGTTTTTGCATAATTACCCCCTTTTTATTTTTCCTGCACAATTATATGCGGGTGTAAATTCCATAATCACCCGGCAGAAATACTCGTATAACAATCCTTACCCCCCTCCCACTGGAGAAAATAAAGTCAACGTGTCTCCATCGGTCACTTCCGAATCCGGTTCGCATGATTTACCGTTAATCAAGATTATAGATGCCTCTTTTTTGGGAATTTTATAATATTCAAGGATATCAGACACAGTGACATGCCGGTTTTTATTATCAAAAACCGTAGTATACTTTCCGGTTTTGTTCGTCAGATAATCTGACAAACCTGCATAGGCTTTAACGGTAATCATATCAAGCACACATAGCTTATTATCCGCTTCGTTTCATGATTCTTCTGTCTAAAACTAATTTCTTTATCAGGTATTCATTTTCTCATGCATCATTTCAGTCCAAAACCATCCAGGGTTATGACTTTAAAAACAGACAGTTTCCCCAGCTTGAGACCTTTGAATAAATACCCCACCCAACCTCCCCTAATTTAGGGGAGGAGCTTTATCTCCCCTCCTATCAAAGAGTTAGGAGGGGATTAAGGGGTGGTAAAATTTATAAGAATACATTATTCAAAGTTTTCAGCTTCTTAATATAAATTATAACATATTTTCCCTGCGATGCTTCAAAAATTTTTGCAAAAATATTATAACTTTGATTACTTAAAAAAATGATGTAATATTTAACCACAATGAGCAAACGATTGGCAATTTTTATATCTATTCTTGTTACATTTGTACTTATTTTTTCCACAGGAGTATATTTTTACCAGTCAAAAATTATTATTAAGAGTGAATTAAATAATCAGGGAAAATTAGTAACAAATTATAATTATGAATCCATTGATAATTTTTTGCAAGAAATAGAAAGAATCACCCATCTGATTTACAATAACAAAAAAATCCACAATTATTTAAAAAATAATAATCCCACGATTAAAGTTCAGTTAGAAAATCTTTTCCTTAAATATTGCAAAAATATCGAATTGATCCAAGCAATAAGGGTTGTGGACATAAAAGGTAATATAAAAATTTTCATGAGAGAATGTGAAAATTTATCCGGCAGCAGAAATTTCAAAAAAATCAATCTTCAAAACAAAGCTTTTTTTCAGAAAGTGCAAAAATTGCAGAAATCTGAAATTATTTTTTCCAATTTTGAAAGGGGAAAACTTCCGGAAACAACTGAATTCTGTCCGGCAATGATCCGTACAATGATACCATATTTCGATAATAACAAAAAAACAGGTTACTTGGTTGTAAATTTTTGGGGAAATAAAATTGGGGAAGTTTTGGATTATCTAAAAGAAAATAAAGGATATTCGTTTATTGCAGAGGTAAATGTAAACAACCCTGATAGAGACGGTATTTTCCTTTTCCATCCGAACAGATATTATGAATTTGCAAATCAGTTCAATACCCAATATATTTTAGATAAAATATATTCAAAGAAAGATGTTGAAACAATCAAAAATAACAAAAGTGGCATAATAGAATTAAAAAATAAACATAATTTCCTCGCTTTTGCCACAGTATACCCTTATAATAATACTGATCAGAGGTGGAAAGTATGCACTGTCCTAAAAGGAAGTTATTTTTTCAAAAATATAAATGCACTAAGACGAAATTTTTTGGCTGTTATGCTGCTTGGAATATTTCTCAGTATTTTGACAGCCGCATATTTAAGTAAAAAACTTTTGTCACCTTTAAATGAAATCAACAAAGCCGCAAGAGAATATTCAAACGGCAACCTGCATTATAGAATAAAAGGCACATTTGATAATGAACTGAAAGGTATTGCAGAAACAATAAATAATATGGCTGAATCTTTACAAAAACATATAAGTGAAATCGAAGACAATCATAAAAAAATTGAAATACTTAATAGGTTAAGTTCAATCGGGTTTCTTTCGGCAGGCATCTCCCATGAATTAAATACTCCTCTTAATTCTATTATAATCACCTGTAAAATTCTGGAAAAAGAGCTTCCAAAAGAAAATGCCGCTGACGTAAAAACTATAAAAAAAGAAGCAATGAGATGTGTGGAAATCATTAATTCGCTGAAAACACTTTCACCCCAAAGCCAGCATGATTTCCGGAAAGAGAAAATTAATTTGAATGAAGTAGTAATGACAGCATTGAAATTTTTAAAAGCAAATGATTACATAATCTTTAGCTTGGATATAAATGAACAGGCCAGTATATATGGAGATAAGCGTTTGTTACAATTAGCAATATCAAATATCCTGATGAATGCTGTAGATGCTGTTTATCCTGAAGGAGAAATAGATATTTACCTTAGCGAAAATAAAAATAAATATAAACTTGAAATTATCGATAATGGCAAAGGTATGACTCATGAAGAAATTGAAAATATTTTCACTCCTTTTTATACAACAAAATCACCTAAATCAGGGTTGGGGATCGGTTTATCTTTGGTTTATAAAATAATCAGGGAACACAATGCCTTCATTTATGTTGATTCTAAAAAAGACATGGGAACAAAATTTACACTGGAGTTTGAGAGCTATGATAAAAATAACACTCA
Source organism: Flexistipes sp. (assembly GCF_036172515.1). Classification (NCBI taxonomy): domain Bacteria; kingdom Pseudomonadati; phylum Deferribacterota; class Deferribacteres; order Deferribacterales; family Flexistipitaceae; genus Flexistipes; species Flexistipes sp. The sequence goes on along the minus strand of NZ_JAXKVW010000006.1, from coordinate 94,764 downwards.
TTGAGGATGATAAAACACTGAATAAATTAATAAAGAGAAGTTTAGACAGTTATTACAATATCACCGGTTTTTACGATTTTACAACCGCATTCAACTATATCAAATCATCACATACAGATATTATCATTTCAGATATAAAGCTTCCGGATGGTAACGGAATCGATCTTTTAAAAAGAGTGAAAACTTTTAAGTCAGAAATTTATTTCATACTGATAACAGGATTCGGTACTGTTGAAGAAGCTGTTAATTGTATAAAAGCTGGCGCACACGATTACGTATTAAAACCTGTCGATCCCGAACTGCTAAAGGCAAAAATTGATCTGATTGAAGAAAATATTAGCCTGAAACTGTTTGCCAGGGAAAAATATGATTTTAGTTTTGTATATGAATCGGCAAAAATGACCGAAGTAGTTAACCTTGCACTAAAAGTTGCCGAAACAGACTCCAATGTTTTAATAACTGGTGAAACCGGCACAGGAAAAGAGGTTTTAAGCAAATTTATTCACCTCAACAGCAAGAGAAAAAACAACCCCTTTTTGCAGGTGAACTGCCCAAATCTGCAGGAAAATCTTTTTGAATCAGAAATATTTGGATATAAGAAAGGTGCTTTTACCGGTGCCAATGCTGACAAAAAAGGTCTTGCAAAACTGGCTGATAAAGGCACATTGCTCCTCGACGAAATAGGGGAAATGCCGTCCGGTTTTCAGGCAAAACTTCTGCGGTTTCTGGAAGAGAAACAATTTATTCCAGTCGGAGCCTCAGGCTATGAAACATCAGATGTGAGAATAATATCGGCAACCAATAAAAATTTAGAGGAAATGGTAAAAAAAGGGGAGTTCAGGAGTGATCTGTATTATAGATTAAATATTATAACTATCGAAATCCCCCCGCTTCGTGAACGAAAAGAAGATATTATCCCTTTAACTTACTTTTTTATGGAAAAATTTAAACACTTAAACAATAAAATCAAGGATATCAATCAACAAGCTAAAGATATTCTTTTAAAATACAATTTCCCCGGCAATATAAGAGAGTTGTCAAATATTATAGAAAGAGCAATGATTCTGGAAACTGCCTATGAAATTACCCCTTCTTCAATCTCTTTATGCAGCAGTGGGCTTACTGATAATGATATTGAATTGGATGAAGTTATTAAACATCATATTTTAAATATTTTAGACAAAACTGAAGGAGATAAAACAAAAGCAGCTAAATTATTAAAAATAGACAGATCAACTCTCTATAGAAAACTCAAAGAATACGGTATAAATTAAAGTTACGGTGCGGCAGACAATTGCCGCACCGTAACTTATTAATTTTTTGACTTAAATGCTGCAAGCATCTCTTTTGCCATATCCCTGTTATGATATAGTATAGTTTTGATCTCTTCTAATTCCGCTTTTCTGGAATTATTATTTTTGTATTGCATTTTCAAACTATGTATTTCTGCATAAATTTTATTGAGTTCCATTCTGTCATTTTCATATTTCTCTTCATTAAATGGTATTGAAAAATCTATGCCTTCAACATCCCATGCATCAGGCTTCATTACAAAAGGTGCAAAGTCATCGATATGTCTTCCACTTACCGGTTTAATCTCAGTGTGCTCAAAATCTGAAAAGAACATACCGTCTTTACCAGCTCTTAAAATATATGAACCGCTAAAAGGCTCTTTTACATCTGCCATGTTGCTATAGGTAAACCAACTAGTCATGACTTGTTCATGTGAACTGTGACAACTTTCACATTCTCTAGGTTCACCAAGTGCATGAGACATCTTATCCATCTGAATCCATGCCATCATATTGTCATTATTTTCAAATCCACTGTATTTTCCTGTAATTATATACATATCATTTATTTCATCAGGATTTCTACGTGTAATAAAGGTTTTCGGCTCCCCGATTCTTGTTTTTCCTTCCACTTTTGTCTTTTTAATTTCCCTTAACTTAAGACCGGTGGGTTTTACAGCACCTTTAATATTCATGACACCCATAGGATATGGCTTTACAGGTATCCACTCTCCTTTTGAAGGATGTTTTACTAGTAAGGGAAGATCTCTTGTGCCGTAGTATTGTTTATGCTTGGCATAAAGATTGTCCATACCTTCAGATTTTCCCGGCCCCCAAAAAGTAAACTGATAAGCACCAACCTCTTTTATATGACAGGATGTACAATCAACATTCTTGTGTTTGCCTGTGTTGACAGCTTTAACAATCTTAGAGTGACAATCGGAACAAGATTCTTTTACTTTGCCTGAACCTATGTGCCCGTAGTCATGTTTCTCCATTTTGTGGCAATCTGTACAATTCAATCCCATTTTTGCATGGACATCTTGTGGCAGTTCTCCATAAGGAAAAGCAAACTCTTTTCTCAGATAACCTGCACCTCTTCTTCTGTCCATAGGGCCGGCATGACAAATCGTACCTTTTCCGCTTCCGTAGCATGATAGAGTTTCCACCTGGGCGGAAAATACATGACTTGCCTTGGACTTTTCAAAACCTTTGTAATGACAATCATTGCAGCTGGCATGACATTTATTGCATCCACGAGCTTTACCGGCATTCATTTCTTTTGTAAAGTCTCGGGTGCATTCTCCTGAAATTTTCTCATAATTGTCTCCAAACCATGCTCCGCAATTCTGTGGTCCCGGGGGTGATGTTTTAAAAGAGGTGAATCCGCGCTGGTATTTATTCAAACCCATCCCGGATTCATTATAGTTTTCTGTTTCTTCTGCATGACATTTACCGCATGTCTTTTCAGCTATTTCTGGTGAATAAGCCATTGTTTTTGGATCGCGGTCGTGATAAAAAAGCTGCTTAATTTTTTTAATGCCATATTTTTCCTTAGCATCTTTTGTAGGTTTCCTCAACAGGAGTTTTCCCCTATTATTACCCTCGGGTTGAATTCTTGCGTAGTCAGTAACTTCTCTGGAAACCGCTTCGTATTTGAAATTTTTACCGATTGCTGCATAGAACGGCCTGGGCATATTTTCATGAGCCTTATCCATATCCATGGTCTGACTGTTGCCAAGATGACAATCCACACATGTAGGTATACCGCCCATGTTAACTTCTTTATCCACCTGATTGGGATCCAAGTATAATTGCGGGTAGCCTAATTCTTTCATCTTTCCCTTATCTGAATGACACTTTACACAACTTGAGTTTTCATCGTAAGCGTATACTGACGAAAACAAAACAGAGACAATAAAAATAAACACAAGACCTAAACCAAACTTTTTCATAAAGCCTCCTTTAATTTCTATAATTTGCTGAATTAGTCTTACTATTTATTATATAACAAAAAACATGCCAATTAGACATAAACCAATAAATCAATATTTCTAACTTTAATTTTGCAAAATGCGACTCCCTTGTTGTAATTTGCAAAAAAATGCAGGTTTAATGGAGAGTTCTGGATTCGATTATCAACTACTCAACCATTCAACTTCCTCAACCTTTATCTTTACCTTTGCCTCAACCTCACTCACTCACTACTTCTCTGTCTCCACTTATCCCTGTTTATAAAAATGGATGGTGTCAATATTTTGATTCTTTACCGCATGCAAAAAAAGTGGTAATTCTGATATTAAATTAATTAATGAGAGTAAGCACTATGTGTAAAAACAATATAAAAGCCCAAGTCAATGAAAACAATAATATCTGCAAGTCTTTCTCTGAATTCATAAAAATTATCAAAACACTGCGTTCTCCAGAGGGATGCCCGTGGGACAGGGAACAAAACTTATATTCTCTGAAAAATCATTTTATTGAAGAAGCGTATGAATTGGTGGACGCTCTGGATAACAGGGATATCGATAATATCAGAGAAGAACTCGGAGATCTGCTGCTGCATATAGTTATACATTCGGTTATTGCTGAAGAAGACGGATATTTCACCATAAATGAGGTAATACAGGAAATTTCCGAAAAACTTATCAGAAGGCATCCCCATGTTTTTGCTGACACTAAAGTAAAAAACACTGCTGAAGTGATGAGAAACTGGGAAGCCATTAAGTCGGATGAAGGGAAAAAGAAAAAATCGGTTTTGGACGGTATCCCCAAAGGCCTGCCATCGGTACAACATTCTCAAAAGTTACAGAAAAGAGCTTCTAAAAAAGGTTTTGACTGGAATTCTGCCGAAGACTGTCTGAAAAAGGTGGACGAAGAATACGATGAGCTTAAAGACGCAATTAAAAGTGGCGACAAATCAGATATTCAACATGAACTTGGCGATGCTCTTTTTGCTCTGATTAATCTTTCCAGATTTTTAGAAATTGATGCAGACGAGGCCTTAAGAAATGTTAACAAAAGATTTACAAAGAGATTTTCACACATTGAAAAAAGTCTTGCGGAAAAAGGCTGCTCCCTGGAAAAAACATCTCTGAAAGAAATGGAAGCTCTCTGGCAGGAAGCCAAGAAAGAGAAGTAGTGAGATAGTGAGGTAGTGAGGTAGTGAGATAGTGTGCTGGCAGGAAAATTTATTCTCATGAAAATTATAAATTCTGACGTTATTGATATAGATCAATTTCATCAAAGAGTCTTTAAAGTAATATTTTTTAAAAATATTGACTGATTAATAATTAAGACTAAATTGGTATAAATAAGAGGTGAAATAATGAGACGAGAAGCTTTTGAATTAAAAAAAGAAATAACTATCATGGAAGATTTCGCTGAAGCTGAGGAAATAAAAGATGAAATAGCAGAACTTGAAAAAGCCAGGAATGATTTTGACGCAATTTATAAAAAACTCATCGATGAAGACAAGGCATGGGTGAATGAGCAGTTTTTCAAATGGATTGAACTTTATAGTGGAAATTGTGGATCAGGGTGCGGCACCTGCGGTGCTTCCTGCGGCTGAAAAAAATAGGATTTTACCAATTATTTTTAATAAAAATAATTTAGTGGTAAATTTAAGATTTCAGAGAGCAGAAATACTTTGGGCACCAGTCCGGATTGCTGGTAGTCCACATTATTAGACAACATCTTCTTGGAGCCGGCCGGAAGTAAATGTTATGTGGTGTCTTTAAAACGCTCCGTGATATTTTCATGCAATCGTTTTCCATGTATTACTGCCACAACCAGAATTATAGCGTCCCTTCCTTTTCAGCTCGTTCTGTCCCCGTTTGGATCTTCTCCACCACGTATAGATGATACTGGATATCTTCTAATGAACAATCGTCAGGAAGTTTATCCAAGAGTGCTTTTATCTCTTCTTTAGCGGTAGTCATAACTTATCACTTCACAATTATTTATTACATAATTTATGTAATAAAAGCGAATAACAGTTAACATCCATAAATAACTTAAAATACACTTCATTAAAAATTAAGAACATCTTCTCAGCTGCTTTTAATACACACAGCCTCAATTTCAACAGTTACCCCTTTAGGCAAAGCTGCAACACCGACAACAGCTCTTGCCGGTTTATGTTCGCCGAAAAATTCAGCATATGCACTGTTGATTTCCGGAAACTTATCCATTTTGGTTGTATAGATAGTAACCTTTATTATTTCTTCTTTTGAATATCCGGCATTTTTTGCAATATTGTAAAGGTTATTCAAACAGGTTTGCACCTGAGTCTTTATTTCAACGTTAAGGGGCTCTGCAGTTGTTTTATCGATAGGTATCTGACCGGAAATAAAAAGGAAACCATTCTGTTCAACAGCTTGTGAGTAAGCACCAACAGCTGCCGGTGCTTCATCCGTTCTTATATATCGCATTTTGACCTCTCTATAATTTAGTTCCTTTTAGTACATTCCAGGACAGACAGTATTTGCGCTCTGATTTATTAAGAGGGTGAAAAAATCTCTTATACTCATTATCGTTTTTAAATATATACTTTTTAAAGTTTTCCGATGCAAACAAATCTTTTATTTCATCGAAAGAAACATCCTGCATTATACTCTCAGTCCTTATATTAACAAAAATATGGCTTAATGAATTGTGAAGAGCAGCAAACCACCGTTTCAGCTTTTCTTTGACGGGAATTTCTGAAGAAACACTTAATCCGTAAAGAACATCCCTCCCGGCATCGTCAAAAATTTCCGGATATACAACAAATACAAACTTACCCCCCACATTCATACATTTATTGATGGCATGAACAACATCATACATCGGCTGGAAATTGTAAATACCGCCCAAAGAGAGCAAAAAGTCGCATTTTATACGGGTAAGGGAATACGCCAAATTATACTGATAGGAAATTGTGGTAATTTTCTCATTGTTAACAAATTGCCTTCTGGAAATTGCATACACCCTTCTGAAGCAGCTTTTATCCGCAAGATGTCTGGCAGTTATGAAATCATTAAATGAAACATCGCATGCAATTGAATTTTCAGGCGCATTTACAGATATTCCGTCAAAAAGTTTGAGATAAGTGAGATATTTGTTTTCAATTTCTATATAATTCATAAACAACGTTCCCTGGCTATTTATTTTTTTCTTTAAAATATATATGTAATAAGTTAAATTCAATAGTCTATTTTAATTTTTTACAGGGAGTAGTTGAGGTAGTTAGAGGCAGCCTAACTTTATATTAGACTTATTGAATAGTCATGTTATAATAACGGTTTTAGTTTAGGTATTTTGAGATGCAATAAAGACAAATTTTTGATACAATTAAGTATATATATTTACCTGGAGGCAGAATGAACATAAACGATGTGTACTCGTTGATTGAACAGGAAATGAACGATGTCAACTCAGAACTCACAAAAAACCTGGATTCTGAAGTCGAGATGGTCAATGAAGTCGCTTCTTATGTTTTTGAAAGCGGCGGCAAGAGACTGAGACCCGTTTTTTTAGTTCTGGCAGCGAAATTAGCAGGATATAACGGCAACAGGTCATCGGCGCTCAGCGGTGTTGTGGAATATATACATACTGCAACACTTATACATGACGATGTTATAGACGGAGCAAAATACAGAAGAGGCAAAAACAGTGTAAACAGGGTTTTCGGTAACGATATCACCGTATTGTGCGGAGATTTCCTATATTCAAGGGCTTTTGTAAATCTTGTAAGAGACGGAGACCCGGAAATCCAGTTAATCCTTGCCAATGCTGCAAAAACAATGAGCGAGGGAGAGGTTTTCCAGTTAATCAAAACTGCGGACTTTTTTCTCAAATTTGAAGATTACGAAAAAATCATCTTCAGCAAGACAGCTGTACTTTTTTCCGCTTGTTGTGAAATCGGAGGTATTTTGGGAGGACTGGACAAAAAGAAAGTCTCAGCTTTAAAAGACTTTGGCAAATATGTCGGTCTGGCTTTCCAGATGAGCGATGATATTTTGGATTATCTGGGGAATCCGGACTACACCGGCAAAAATCCCGGTACTGATCTTAAAGAGGGGAAAATGACTCTGCCGATGATACTTCTCCGACAATGTCTGAAAAAGGATGAAATAAAGATTATCAGGGATATATTTACAAGTGAAGATTATTCGGATAAAAATCTGGAGTATATATTGACCCTGATGCAAAACAACAATATCAAGGAAAAGGCTGAAAAATTTGTAGATGATTATATATTTAAAGCCAAGACGTTGCTTAACGAATTTGATGATAACCCATATAAGGATTCCCTGCTTTTATTAGCGGATTATATGGTGAAGAGGGATCGTTGATGGATGTTGAGGCAAAATTTTACCAAAAACTCGGGGATAGCAAAGTACAATGCAATCTATGCCACCACCACTGCCGTGTTGCCGATGGAAAATCCGGAATCTGCCTTATAAGGCAGAATAAAGGCGGCACACTTTATCAAACCTCGTACGAAGAAATTACATCGATAAATGTTGATCCTGTGGAAAAAAAGCCGCTTTATCATTTTTATCCAGGATCCGACATCCTTTCAATAGGCACAAACGGGTGCAACTTAAAGTGCCCTTTCTGCCAAAACTGGCAGATAAGCACCCAAATAACACCCAGAGAAACACTTAAAATCGAACAGGCTGTTGATATTGCCAGGAGAAACAAGACAATAGGAGTAGCCTATACATACAATGAACCGATAATCTGGTATGAATTTGTTCTGGACTGTATGAAAGAGTTCAGGAAGGCCGGTCTCAAAAATGTACTTGTTACCAACGGCTGTATTAATAGAGAGCCGCTGGAAAAACTTGCAGAATTCACAGACGCTGTAAATGTTGATATGAAAGGATTTTCCGACGATTTTTACAAATGGGTTAACGGCAGTTTTAGTTTGGCAAAACAGACAATAAAATATCTTATCGAAAATAACATTCATACCGAACTCACAAATCTTATAATTCCGACAAAAAATGACGATCCTGACGAATTCTCAAGTATGTGCCAATGGATAGCGGATTTGAGTCCGGACATCCCACTGCATATTTCAAGATATTTCCCATGTTACAAGTGCGATATAGAACAGACTCCTCCTTCAACAATGAGACAGCTTTACCACATTGCAAAGGAAAAACTGAATTACGTATATGCGGGAAACATAAATCTTACTGATAACAACGGAGAGAGCACCAGTAATACAATTTGCCCCTCATGTTCCACTACGCTTATAAAAAGAACCGGCTACAATACTAAATCATATATAAAAGATTCCCGGTGTCCCGAGTGCGGCAAGTTGGTAAAGGCAATAATCTGTTGATGGATAAATTTGCAAAAATAATCACAGCATTTTTATTTGTCCTCATTGTATCAGTTATTTCAGGATGCAGAGACAGCAAGCAGTACAATACCCGTTCCTTTTATGAAATGGGTACAATTGTCAATATTACATTAGGCAGCAAGAATGATAATATCATCAACGAATTAAACAGAAAGATGAAATCCTGGGAAAAAGAAGTATCCCGATTTGCAGAGAAAGTGAACAATGCAAAATCCGGACAAAGCATCCCAGTTCCCGGAATAATTTACAATCTGCTGCAAAAAGCAGAATACTACAAAAAACAGAGCAATAAAAAATTTGATATAACAATTGCAACAATAAGCAGTTTATACGGATTCCCGAAAGGACCTTTTCGGATACCGGACAACGAAACAATACAAAATAAATCTGACGATGTCGGATTTTCAAATCTTGTTTTTGACAAAACAAGTCTCAGCAAAAAAACACAACTGAAAATAGATATGGGAGCTTATGCCAAAGGATATATTGTTGACAAAGGAATAGAATTTTTAAAGTCAGAGGGGATAAAATCGGCAATGATAAATGCCGGCGGGGATTTGTACGCTTTGGGAAACAAGAAAAACAGGAAATGGCATATTGCCATTAAAAACCCTGATAACAAGACAAAATTTCTTTCCATTATAGCACTGAAAAACAAAGCGGTTGCCACAAGCGGTAATTACGAAAGATTTTTTGAAAAAAACGGAAAAAGATACACCCATATTTTTGATTCAACAACACTGCAAACGGCAAATAATTACAAAAGTATCAGTGTAATAGCTGATACGGTTGAGAGATCTGACGGGCTTGCTACAGTTTACTACCTGATGGATATCAATAAAATAAAAGAATTATGCAAGAAAGAAAAAACACCTGTACTTGTCTACACTCTTAAATCAAAAAAGATAAAACTTTGCGGCTGGCAGGGATATGAAATATCCGACTAAAGCCGACTTGTTTGTAATTCTGCTTCTCATAGCCGCATGTCTTTATCCCTTAACGGCAAAAAACGGCTCCACCGGTAAAAAAAGTTTATTTCTGCTAATCGGCCAAAAACAATACGAAATTCCTTTTGAAGACGGTATAATTGACCTGAACAGTAAATACAATGTAAACATGATACTTGAGATAAAGGATAAAAAAGCACGATTTATAAAATCGGACTGTCCGGACAAACTATGTATAAAATACGGCTGGGTTAACAACTGCGCTGAAATGGCCGTCTGTGTACCCAATAAAGCCGCGGTGCAGATTAAGTGCGAAAAAAACGGGAATATAGATGCAATATCCAGATAAAATCGCCAAAATAGGTTTGTACTCGGCTTTTGCAATAATTCTCGGCGTGGCGGAAAATTTCTTTCCTCTGCCTGTGCCAGGAGTAAAACTCGGTCTTGCCAATATCGGTGTCTTGATGGCTTTGTACTCCTTAACATTCTTTGATACGCTGATTGTTGTATTTTTAAAATCTGTATTTGTAGGCATTTTTGGCGGAAACGTTGTTATCAAAGTACTTCTAAGTCTTCCTTCCACACTTACAGCAGCCTTGGTTATGTTTTTATATATCAGATTAACCGGCAGATTCACCTCTCCCGTTTCAGCCTCTGCCCTCGGAGGTGTGATTCATATCGTCTGTCAGTTCATCATTCTTAAAATTTTTATAATAAAAAATCTTGCAATATATTCATTTTTGCCTTATTTCTCATTATTATCCATATTTACAGGTATGTTAACAGGCTATTTAACCTGTTTAATACTAAAACACACAATTATCGGTACAAAATAAACCAAAGGTGTTGAAATGTATCAAAAAATTATTCTTGCCAGCGGTTCCCCCCGCAGAAGGGAACTTTTTACAAAACTGGGGATAAATTTCCAATATACTACTTCCACAGTAAAAGAAAATCTGGACGAAAAAATCCCTCCGGAAAAATTAGTTATGAAAATTGCAACTATGAAAGCTTACAATGTAAGCAATATTTACACTGAAGCTTTCATTATAGGAGCCGATACCGTCATCTATTTTGAGGATAATATAATCGGCAAACCCAGTGATGAAAATGATGCCAGAGAAACGCTGAGGATGCTGAGCGGGAAAAAACATGAGGTTTATACCGGTGTGGCAATAGTTAACAAGAACAAAAGTATTTGCGAACGGCTCTTTCAAAAAACAGAAGTATATTTCAAGAAACTTTCCGAGCCCCTTATCGACTGGTATATAAATTCGGACGAACCGATGGATAAAGCCGGCTCTTACGGCATCCAGGGAAAGGGAAGCCTTCTTGTGGAAAAGATTGTCGGCGACTATGATAATGTTGTGGGCCTGCCTGTGGGCAAAGTAATGGAAACATTCACCAGGCTTAACCTGGCTCCTTTCGGAGGTTTTAGTCATGAAGTTCAATAATATCAGTGATATGTTTCAAACACAAGTTGACAGATTTGGAAACAAAAAATACATACTTTTTCAGGATAAGACTTATACATACTCTCAGGCCAATAAACTTATAAATCAAATAGCTGCAAAGCTTTTGGATATTGGGTTAAAAACCGGTGAGAGGGTTGGAATACTTCTGGAAAATTCTCCGGAATTTATACTGAGTTTTTTGGCCGTTATGAAGGCCGGCGGTATTGCAGTGCCTATCAACACTTTTTTTAAAGAGGAAGAAATAGCTTATATCCTGAATGACTGCGAAGCCCGTTTTCTTTTTTCATCAAGTCAGTTTGCCGGTGAAATAAAAAACATGCAGGAGCTTGTGCAATCCCTCGATAACATATTAACATTTGAAGATCTTGAACTTGAAAGCGGTGAAAAAACGCTGAATATTTATAATGAATTATCAAACATGGACGACAGTGATTTCCCGGCTAATCAGTCTCTGGATGACACTGCAATCCTCATATATACATCCGGCACTACAGGCTATCCAAAAGGTGCAATACTATCGCACAAAAACCTGCTTTCCAATGTTGATGGCTGTGCAAGAGCCTTCAAAATTGCACGCAAGGACAGATTCCTGCTTTTTCTGCCGATGTTTCACTCATATGCTTTTACAACCTGTGTTATGCTGCCTACATACTGTGGATGTTCAATCATAATCCTCAGCTCTGTACTTGAACTCAGAAAAAAATCCTTCAAAAATATACTTATATTCAAAAGACCAACATTTTTCCTGGGTGTTCCCCAGGTATACTCTGCGCTCACAAAGTCCAAAATGCCCCAGTGGTTTATAAAATTTATATATCCGGTAAAAATCCATGTGAGTGGAGGAGCACCCCTTCCTGAGGAAACATTGAATAATTTTGTGGAAAAATTTAAAAAACCAATAATAGAAGGGTACGGTTTATCCGAGGCTTCCCCCGTTGTATCCGTTAACAGGCTTGACTGGCAAAAACCCTATTCTGTGGGCAGACCGCTGCCGGATGTTAAAGTTAAAGTGGTTGATGAAGAAGAAGAGGAAGTGCCGGTGGGAGAAGTCGGGGAACTGATTGTTAAAGGACCTAATGTCATGAAAGGATACTGGAAAATGCAGGAAGCCACATATAATACAATAAGAAACGGATGGCTTTTTACCGGTGATATGGCAAAGGTGGATGAAGACGGATTTATCTACATCGTCGACAGAAAGAAAGATCTGATTATTGTAAAGGGGATCAATGTTTACCCCAGACAAATCGAAGAGCTTTTATATGCTTTTGAGAATGTAGAAGCAGCTGCAGTAATCGGAATAAAAGATAAAGTAAGCGGCGAAGTGCCTGTAGCTTATGTCATGCCAAAAGAAGGGGAAACAATAGACACCCACGAAATAAGAGAGTACCTGAAAAAGCATCTGGCCAACTTTAAACTCCCCAGGCATATATACGTAAAAGATGAACTGCCTATGACGGCAACGGGTAAAGTTTTAAAAAGAAAACTTAAAGAGCAGATTAAAGACAGTGTTAAGCGCTAAGTCACATTGAACCTTGAACATTGAAAACATAATCCATCACGCATTACGCTTAACGGCTCTTACAAATTTTCCTATTGCCTTTGAATAATTATTTTTTTATCTTCTTCCCATGGAAAAAAACCTTATCGAACTGAAAAATTTAACCAAAACATTTAAAGCCTACGATTCTTCATTCAAAACATCCAAAACCCATATAACGGCAACGGACGATATCACCCTGCAAATCAAAAAGGCAGATTCTCTCGGAATTGTGGGTGAATCCGGAAGCGGCAAAACAACTCTGGCCAACCTTATAGCCGGCATACTCCCCCCTGATAGTGGAAAAATTTTATATAAAAATAGAGACATAATATCATCCAGAGAAAAACTTTTCAGGGAATACAGAAAAAATGTTCAGATGATATTCCAGGATCCCTATTCCAGTCTTAATCCCAAACTTAAAATATATTCAACCCTTAAAGACGGTATAAAAAGACACATAACCAAAGATAAAAAGGAAATATATTCCCGTTGCGTTGAACTTATGGAGATGGTTGGGTTAACTGAAAAACATCTGTTTCGGTATCCCCATCAGTTTTCCGGCGGTCAGATGCAGCGTATATCCATAGCCAGGGCTCTCAGCATAGAACCTGAAATTGTTGTGGCCGACGAGCCGGTAAGCTCACTGGATGTTTCCATACAGGCCCAGATTTTAAATCTGCTGCAAAAGCTGCGGAAAGAAAGCGGCAAAACACTGCTTCTCATAGCCCATGATTTGGCAATTGTAAATTTTCTATGCGATGAGATTCTTGTTATGTATAAAGGGATGGTTCTGGAATACGGCAAATCAAGTGAAGTAATAAAAAATCCTCTTCACCCCTATACCAAAAACCTTCTGGAGGCAACAACAAAAAAAGATATAAAAAAAGTGACAACGGAAACCACAGGCTTATGCCCATATGCAAGCAGGTGTAAGTTTTTTATGGACATATGCAGAAACGAACTGTACAAATATCAGGCCACCGAGACCCATTATGCTCTGTGTAATTTATACAAATAAAGAATGAGGTGTTAAATGTTGAAGATTTATAACACGCTGAATGCACGCAAGGAAATTTTTGAACCGATAAATGATAATAATGTAAATATGTATGTATGCGGAGTGACTGTTTACGATAAATGCCATGTGGGTCATGCCAGAAGTGCTGTTGTTTTTGATACTGCCCGCAGGTACATGCAGTACAAAGGCTACAATGTAAATTTCGTAAAGAATTTCACCGACATAGACGATAAAATAATCAAGAAAAGTAAAGAAACAGGTATTAGCTGGAAAGAAATTACAGAAAAGTATATCAGAGAACATGATTACGATATGAACAAATTAAATGTAATGAAACCTGATTATGAACCTAAAGCAACAGAGTACATAGATGATATGATTGAACTTTGCTCTGAGCTCATTAAAAAGGGAAATGCCTACGAAATTGACGGAGACGTTTATTTCCGGGTAAAAAGTTTTCAGGAATACGGCAAATTATCCAACAGGGATATTGAAGAATTGAAAGCCGGCACCAGGATTGAAGTAAGAGATAACAAAGAAGATCCTCTGGATTTTGCCTTATGGAAAAAAAGCAAGGAAGGTGAACCCGGCTGGGAGAGTCCCTGGGGAAAGGGGAGACCGGGGTGGCATATAGAATGCAGTGTTATGAGCTCAAAAATATTAGGTCTGCCATTTGATATTCACGGAGGAGGAAAGGATCTTATCTTTCCTCATCACGAAAACGAAATAGCCCAATCAGAGGCATCATGCGGTTGTCAATTTGCCAAATACTGGATGCACAACGGTTTTGTGAATATTAACAAAGAAAAAATGTCAAAATCATTGGGCAACTTTTTCACCATAAGAGATATAATCAAAGAATTTGAGCCCGAAAGTTTAAGATATTTTCTCCTTACTACCCACTACCGGAGTCCGCTGGATTTTTCCGAAGATAAACTTATAGAAGCCGAAAGCGCCTTAGACAGGATATATACACTCATCGACACGATGGAAACTTATAAGGCGGGCAAAAAAGGGAAAAATCTGATAGATGAAGTAAGCAGTATTAAAAGTAATTTTGAAAAAGATTTCACCGAAGCGATGGATGATGATTTTAATACAGCAGCTGCACTTTCAGTAATTTTCGAGTATATACGTAAAATGAATGTCTTACTGGAAAACAAACCGGATAAAGAGTCTTTTGAAAGTTTAAAAAATCAGTTTAATGATATTTTGGAAATAGTGCGCTCAACACTGGGTATAGCGGCAAAAACTCCGGAAGATTGGTTTAGAGCAAACCTGAGTATCCCGGAAAATGAGTTGTTTGAAAAAATAAATCAGAGAAATGAATACAGAAAAAACAAAGAATTTGACAAAGCGGACAAAATCAGAGACGAACTTGAAGAAAAAGGAGTTGAGCTCCTTGACACCCCGGAAGGAACGAAATACAGGGCACGGAGAGTACACTGAGAAAGGTAGTTAGAGGTAGTGGAGGTAGTTAGAGGTGATCGAGGTTTATCCAGCCTCTTAATCTGTGACTAAGGGCTGGTTTGAACATTGAACTAACAAGGGAGAGATTAATGAACATCTTACTTACCGGCGCGGCAGGATTTATAGGTGCCCACACAGCAAAAAAACTGCTTGAAAGCGGACACAATGTAATTGGGGTTGATAACCTTAATGACTATTACGATGTTAACCTGAAACTTCACAGACTCAGCAACATTAACCATCCCGGATTTAAGTTCCACAAACTTGATATCTCCAATTTTGAAGCCTTATCTCTCCTGTTTGACCTGTATAAATTTGACTCAGTAATCAACCTGGCAGCCAGAGCGGGAGTCAGATACAGCATTGAAAACCCGTTTGTTTATTTTGATACCAACACAAACGGCACATTAAATTTATTGGAAATGTGCAGAAGAAAGGTCATAAGGAAATTTGTTTTGGCTTCCACATCAAGTCTATATGCCGGGCAAAAAATGCCTTTTACCGAAGACAAACCTGTAAATACACCTATATCCCCTTACGCAGCATCCAAAAAAGGTGCAGAGGTTACCTGTTATTCATATCACAACCTTTTTGATATTGACGTATCAGTAGTAAGATATTTTACCGTTTACGGTCCTGCCGGAAGGCCGGATATGAGTATATTCCGTTTTATAAAGCAGATTTATTTAGAGCAGCCGATAACCATTTACGGTGACGGAAGTCAATCCAGAGATTTTACCTACGTTGATGATATAGCAGAAGGTACTGTAAAAGCTTTAAAAAATGTAGGTTATGAAATATTTAATCTGGGTAACAATAACCCTTACGAACTGATGAATGTGGTTAAGATGATTGAAAAAAAGTTGGGCAAAAAAGCAGAAATAGAATACAAACCTTTTCATAAAGCTGATATGACCGCAACCTGGGCTGACATACAAAAAGCCGATAATATCCTGGGGTGGAAACCTGAGCACACCCCGGAACAGGGAATTGACAAAACTATCGAATGGTTTCTGGATAATATAGAATTTACGAAAAACATAGAACTCAGAGACTGACAATTTAAGTAACTCTCAGCCGGTCGCCGTCTATACAGGCCGGCCGGCAATTTATCCCATCCACCAACCTTTTTAAAACAAGCAACTATATGCTTAAAAATTTTTGATTTAATCTATAGAAAATATTTATAAACAAGCCATACAACATAATACTTGACAATAAAAAAATATTGTTTTAAAAAGAAGAAGTATTAGAGGAGCTATATGAAAATATCCTGCATACAAAAAGATGTATATTTAGGAAATATTTCCAAAAATCTGGATACTTTCTTGCCGGAGATAGAATCTGCATCCGGAGACAATTGTGATGTAATATTACTCCCTGAGATGTGGGCTACCGGTTTTGATTATAATAATTTGCAATCCCATTCTAAAAACACACCTGATATCCTGAACAAATTATCAAGCATTGCAGGTGGAAATTCTGTTATAATTTCATCACTGCCTGAAAACAAAGAAGGTGAAATATATAATACACTTTATGCTGTGGATTCCTCTGGTGTTAAAGCTGTTTACAGAAAAAATTTCCTTTTCTCTCCTTTAAAAGAAGATCAATATTTCAGCAAAGGATGCCACATGACAGTCTTTGAACATAACAGCGTAAAACTGTCTCTTCACACATGCTATGAAATAAGATTTCCTGAGCTTTTCCGAATGGCTGCCTTTGAAGGATCCCAGCTGATGCTCGTTCCCGCAATATGGCCTGCAGAAAAACAAAATCACTGGAAGACAATGCTCAAAGCCAGGGCAATTGAAAATCAGTGTTTTGTGGCAGGATGTAATGCCGGCAATGCCCATACCAGCAAAAAAGTCATCAACTGCGGAGTATCGCTTATCTGTGATCCCTGGGGGACAATACTTGCCGAAGGCTCCGAATCCAGAGAAGAAGTTGTTCAATGTAATGTGGATATTGCCAAATGCAGCGAAATTAGGGAGAAAATTCCCAGTTTTAACGACGCAAAGAATGTGTTTGAAATAAAAAGAAAGTCCAAAATAAGGACTCAATAAGGAGGAGTAAATGTCAGAATTAGAAAAACGCGTTCGTAAAAAGAAACTGCTGGACAGAGTAATGAAGGCGGAAGATACTATTAAGTTTTTTGAAAACGGAATGGATCTCGGATGGTCCGGTTTTACGCCTGTGGGTTATCCCAAAAAAGTACCGATAGCTTTGGCTAATTATGTAGAAGAAAATAATTTACAGGGTAAATTAAGGTTTAATCTTTTTATCGGCGCTTCAGTCGGCGCTGAAACAGAAGACAGATGGGCATCTCTGGACATGATAGACAGACGCTGGCCTTACAACACCGGTAAAAATATTCAGAAAGGCATTAACAGCGGCAGAATCAGATTCGGTTCAAAGCATTTATCAATGTTTGCTCAGGATCTCAAATACGGATTCTATACTAAGGATAAAGGCGGCAAGCTGGATATAGGTATAATCGAGGCTTCCGGAATCACTGAAGACGGCGGAATCATTCTTGCAGGATCTGTTGGTACTGCTCCGGAAATTGTTGACATAGCAGACAAGCTGATTATTGAAGTTAACACAAAGATGCCTTCTTTTGAGGGTATGCACGATGTACTGATTACAGATATGCCTCCCCACAGAAAACCCTATCTGATAACAAATGTTGCGGACAGAATCGGTACTACTTATATTCCTTGTGACCATGATAAAATAGTTGCCATTGTGGAATCAGATTTGCTTGATAATGGCCGTGAGCTCACAGAGCCGGATGACTTATCCAATACTATTGCCGGTCATATTATGGACTTCTTTAAAAACGAAGTGAAAGTTGGAAGATTGCCTGAAAATCTGTTCCCATTGCAGTCAGGCGTTGGAAATATAGCCAATGCAATCGTGGGTGGATTTGTACACGGTGATTTTCAAAACCTTAACGTTTACACAGAGGTTTTACAGGATACAATGCTGGATCTTTTTGACAGCGGCAAACTGGATTTCGCCAGTGCCACATCATTAAGTCTCTCACCGAAAGGTTTCAAGAGATTCTTTGACAAGTTTGATGAATACAAAGAAAGAATTGTTCTCAGACCCCAGCAGATATCAAACAACCCTGAAGTTATCAGAAGGCTTGGCTGTATAGGTATGAATACACCTGTTGAGTTTGATATTTATGCTCATGCAAACTCTGAAAACGTTCTGGGTACACGTATGATTAACGGCCTCGGCGGTTCAGGTGATTTTGAAAGAAATGCATACCTTTCCATCATGCATGCTCCTTCCTGCAGACCTTCTAAAAACGATGAGTTCGGCATTACAACTGTGTTACCCAAAGTAACACATGTCGACCACACAGAACATGATATTGATATTCTGGTAACAGAGCAGGGACTTGCAGACTTAAGAGGTCTTGCACCCAAAGAAAGAGCCAAAGAAGTAATTGAAAAATGTGCACATCCTGCTTACAAGGATTACCTTAACGATTATCTTGAAAGAGCTACCAAAAAAGGAATTGAAAAGGGGATGGGACACGAGCCGCATCTTTTGGATGAAGTTTACAAAATGCAGCTTAATTTCATCGAAAACGGAACAATGAGATTCTGGGAAAAATAAATTAAAAAAGGGGTGCCAAAGCACCCCTTTTTTTCCATATTTACTTCTATAGACAATTCACAAAATATAATCCTCGGCAAATTTTCTCAGTACATTAAACGCTTTTTTAATATCCCATTCCTGTTTCTTTCTATCACCGCAAAAATTTGATACTGCCCTCACCTGCCGAGCTGATATGTTCAGTCTTTCACACACCATACCCAACGAAGCCCCTTCCATGTTTTCAACCGATGCTTTCGTTTTGGATTGGTATAAGCCGGCCGTTTTATCTGTACCGCTAAGAAAGGAAACGGTATTCCCGGTAACTTTCTTCAAGCCTTCCGCACAGTTAAACTCAGAATAATTTCGCCCGTCATTTATGGTAAAGCCCATTTCTGATAATAGCTTATACTCATCATCTGAATTCATCAGCCCCTCATCAGCAAAATAATCCTTTGTGATGCTCACAATATCTCCCGGTTTAAGACCGGAATTTCGGTAAGCTCCGCAAATGCCGAGAAGATAAACAGTGTAATAACTTGAATTTACCAATGAAATACAGGAAGAGAAAGCAGCGTTTGACTTTCCGATACCCGTTATTATGACGTCAATATTTTTCAGTTCTGCAAGATACAGACTGTGATCATTTGTTATAAATGAAACATTTTCAAAAATCTTTTCCGCTTCTTTAAGTGTGGGTACAAAAACAACACTTTTTTTCATGCTGCCCCATCAGTCCAGATTCAAATTCTTCAGGACATTAATTGTGGCCCTGGATCTGTTGAGAGTATAAAAATGCAGCCCTTTAACATTGTTTTCTAAGAGATCTCTGCACTGCTTAGTGGCAAAATCAACACCTATATTGAGCATCTCCTCCGGAGACCTGTCCATCATCTTATTTTTAAGATATTCCGGAACCGTTGCCCCGCACATGTCTGTGAATTTTATAACCTGTTTTATATTGATAATCGGCATAATTCCGGCTATTACAGGCAGCGTTATACGATATTTTTCCAGCATATCCAAATAATCGTAAAAATATCTGTTGTCAAAAAACAGCTGTGTGATAATAAAATCAGCACCTTGGTCAATCTTCTTTTTAAGGTTTTCTATGTCTTCACCAATGTTGGGGCATTCTATATGACCTTCAGGATAGCCGGCAACTCCAATTGAAAAACTGTCATCAACTTCTTTGATGAGCCTTACAAGATCAGATGCATACCTGAAATCCTTAAATGCCTCTTCTATATTATCAAGTTCCTCCGGGATATCGCCGCGTAAGGCAAAAATATTGTCAATACCATTTTTTTTCAGTTCTTTAAGGATATTTATCACTCCTTCACGGGTTGAAGCTATACATGTCAGATGCATCATGACATTGAGAAGGTAGTCATCTTTAATTTTCTTTGTCCAGTCGAGAGTCTTATCCCGTGTACTTCCGCCTGCTCCGTAAGTTACCGACACAAAATCCGGATTCCACCCTTTTAGCCTTTCTATAGATTCAAAAAGTATATGCTCATTCTCAACCTTTTTAGGCGGAAAAAATTCAAAAGATAACAACCTCTCTTTTCTGGATAAAATGTCACTAATTTTCATAACAACTCCATTGTAATAATTTTCCTGCAAACCAACACAAAAGCATTAGAAAGTTTTTTCAGACAGTATTTTATATAAATTATGATATATTGCAAACATCAAATCTATTATTATCTTTATTTTCATAAACTAAGTTTTTAACTTTGCAATTTTAGTTACATTATTCTTTTTTCATCGTAACGATACATCACATTAACGGAGTTTCCTTAGTTAAAAATATTGTTTAATCCATTTGTCAGAAATATTCAAGCAGACAAACTAACAATTACTCTACAAGAAATACTTAAAAATGTTTTACAGAGTTCTTGTAATAACTGATTTCAGGATAATGTTCAGAGTGCCGGGCTTACTCTTATTTAAAGTCTGAAAATTAATTATGATTGAAGACAGTTATTGCAAATATAATAAATATTAGCTGTGACTAATGTAATTTTATTATCAATATATGCGGAAAAAAATTCGATCAAATCCTCTGAGCCCATAAAGAAGTCGTTTACTCTTCCGCACTTACTGCATATCAAATGTACATGATAGCCTTTGTCAATTTCGTACATAGTTTTTCTGCCTTCTATAAAAAGCTCTGTAAGCAGATTTGATTCGACCAAGCTGTGAACATTTTTGTAAATAGTGGCAAGAGAAGTCGTTGGAAGTTTCTCTTTTACTTTTTCATATAAATTTTCGACATTAATATGCCCTGCTTCAGTTATCTCCTTCAGAATAACTGTTCTTTGAGGAGTCGCCTTTAGTCCGTAATTTTTTAATAAAGCACTCATTTGATTTTCCATAATTATTGTAAATTACCTAATAAACAGCAATTGTCAATCCGTAGTTTTTTCACCCGCCCCTTTCTTAAGTTATTTAAAAATACAAAGATAAATTTTCTCGGAATTTTGGAAACAAACAATTGGTTTGAAATGAGTCCTATAGTTAGTTAATAATTTTTTTCCTTAAATATATATTATTATTGACTACTGTTTTTAAGAAAGATATAATTTAAAGCACAAAGTAAGCATATTAACAAAATCAAAAGGAGGACCATAATGAAAAAAAATAGCAAAAAATTTACAACGACAGATGCCGGAATCCCTGTTTCCAGTGATGAGTTTTCACTGACGGTGGGTTCTGACGGCCCAATTCTGATGCAGGACCACTATTTGATGGAACAAATGGCTAATTTTAATAGGGAAATGATTCCGGACCGCCAGCCCCACGCCAAAGGTTCAGGTGCATTTGGTCAGTTTGAAGTAACTAAGGATATCAGTGCCTACACTAAAGCTGCCATGTTTCAGCCGGGAACAAAGACTGAAGTGCTTGCCCGTTTTTCAACAGTAGCCGGGGAAAGCGGCAGTCCCGATACATGGAGGGATGTCCGGGGTTTCGCTCTCAAATTTTACACCAGTGAGGGCAACTATGACATGGTGGGAAATAACACCCCTGTGTTTTTCATCCGCGATCCCATGAAATTTCAGCATTTTATCCATTCCCAGAAGCGCCGGGCGGACAGCGGATTGCGGGATAATGATATGCAGTGGGATTTCTGGACTCAATCTCCTGAATCTGCCCATCAGGTTACAATATTAATGAGTGACCGCGGTATTCCAAAAAGTTATAGACATATGAACGGGTACACAAGCCACACTTACATGTGGATAAATGACAGAGGAGAGCGTTTCTGGGTAAAATATCACTTTAAAACCGATCAGGGAATCGAATGTCTCACACAAGAGGAAGGTGATCGTATTGCAGGTGAAGATGCGGATTATCATAGGCGCGATCTATTCAATGCCATCAAGGAAGGGGACTATCCAAGCTGGACACTAAAAGTTCAAATTATGCCTTTTGAAGAAGCTCAAAACTACCGGTTCAATCCATTCGACCTTACAAAAGTATGGCCGCACGAAGACTATCCGTTGCATGAAGTCGGCCGGCTGACTCTTAACAGTAATCCAAGCGATTTTCACACAGAAATTGAACAAGCAGCATTCGAGCCAAGCAACCTCGTCCCGGGCATCGGGGCAAGTCCTGACAAAATGCTTCAGGCCCGTTTAATATCGTATTCGGATGCTCACAGGGCGCGATTAGGAGTAAACTACAAACAAATTCCTGTTAACAGACCAAAAAGTTCAGTAAACAGCTACAGCAAAGGCGGGACAATGCGGATTGAAAATGCGTCCGATCCTGTCTATGCACCCAATACAAAGGGAGGTCCTAAAGCCGATTCTGAAAACTATCCTGAGGAAACCGTCTGGAGTGCCAGCGGAAATTTCATACGTTCTGCTTATACATTGCGTAAAGATGACGATGATTGGGGACAGGCAGGTACATTGGTACGCAAGGTTATGAGTGAAGAAGAACGTGACAGACTTGTGTCCAATGTTATTGGTCATCTTTCAGATGGTGTTTCCGAACCTGTTCTTGAACGTGCGCTTGAATACTGGCGCAACATAGACAAAGAAATAGGTGACCGCATTGCCAAAGGGATAGAAAATGGTTAATAAGTAAAAACGGGAAATATTGTAAACAGCACCCGTAAAATAAATTTTCAAATTACATAGCTGCTGGATATAATATTAAGAATGAAAAGCTGAGCTGGAAAAATAATCATCCGGCTCAGCTTCAAAACATGCTAATAATAAATTAATTATGGCCGTGTATTCCGAACATCTGCCTCAAAGCGTGTGTTGCAATTTTTGGATTTTCTTTCAATCTTCTTTTGGAATATGGGAGCCAGTCTTTTCCAAAAGGCACATACACTCTGAGCCTGTGTCCCCCATCAACAATGATTTTTCTGAGCTGCGCATCCACTCCGAGAAGCATCTGAAATTCATAATCTTCCCTTTTCAGATTATATTTTTCAATCAGTCTGAGGGATTCAAAAATCAGCTTTTCATCATGTGTTGCAATACCTACATATGCCCCTTTTGCAAACAATTTATCAAGACAGTGTATAAAATTTTGATTTACAATATATGGATCTTTATAAGCATCTTCCCTGGGTTCATTATAAATACCTTTGCAAAGTCTTATATTCAAATCTTTGGGATCCAGATTATCAATATCTGAAGGTGTTCTCCTTAAATAAGACTGCAACACAGTACCCACGCTTTTGCCAAATTCTTTTTTTAATTCCGCATGAAGTTTCAGCGTTTTATCGGTATTCGGCGTATCTTCCATATCGACACGCACAAAGTTGTTTATAGAGGCGGCATATGCAACTATCTCTCTAATGTTTTCCAATGCAAAATCCTCATCCAGACTCAATCCCATCTGTGTAGGTTTGATGGATAAATTAGAATCAAGTTTTTCCTTATTAATCGTATCGAGAATTTCTATGCATCTTTCTTTAAAATATTTTGCCTGATCTTTTGTTTTTATAAATTCGCCAAGCAAGTCAATGGTACTCATTATTCCCTGTTTATTAAAATCTCTGGTAACTCTTACTGCATCGGATAACTCCTGGCCGGCAATATAACTTTTCGCAAAAATACTCACCACAGGTCCGGGCACATGCATAATAGTTTTGGAAATCAAAAAATTCAGAGCAGACATATTTCCTCCTAAAGAAAAGGGGATTTAACAATCCCCTTCAAAAATTATTCTTCGCCCATAAATGGATATTCGAAAGATTCCGGAGCATTAAAATTTTCTTTAACAGCTCTGGTGGAAACCCATCTGATAAGGTTCTGATAGCTTCCCGCTTTATCATTTGTACCAGAAGCTCTGGCGCCGCCGAATGGCTGTTGTCCTACTATGGAACCTGTCGGCTTGTCGTTTACATAGAAATTGCCGGACGCGTGCTCCAGCTTTTTCATAGCTGTCCTAATGGCTCCCCTTTCAGTTGCAAATACAGCACCAGTAAGGGCATAAGGTGATGTTTGATCGCAAATGTCAAGGGTCTCTTCATATTTATCATCATCATAAACATAAACTGTCATAACAGGGCCGAAAATCTCTTCTTCCATAGTTTTGAATTTGGGATCGGTGGTAAGTATAACGGTTGGCTCTATAAAATATCCCTTGCTGTCATCATAATTACCGCCGATTATAATCTCGGCATCGTCCGACTGTTTTGCATAATCAATATAGCCGGTAATATCGCTAAAAGCATTTTTATCTATTACGGCATTCATGAAATTGGAAAAATCTTCCACATCACCCATTTTAATTTTGGCAATTTCCGTTTCGAGAATTTCTCTCACCTCACCCCACAAAGATTTGGGTATGTATGATCTTGATGCTGCAGAACACTTTTGCCCCTGGTACTCATAAGCACCCCGTATCATTGCAATCGCAAGTTTTCTCACATCAGCGGTTTTGTGGGCAAAAATAAAATCTTTACCCCCTGTCTCACCGACAATTCTTGGATAGCTGTTATATTTTGCAATGTTTGTACCCACCTGTTTCCACATAGATTGAAATACAGCGGTACTGCCGGTAAAATGAACACCTGCAAGTCTTGGATCATTGAAACATACATTACCTACAGTGGATCCGGAACCGGGAACAAAATTAATTACACCGTCCGGAAGTCCTGCTTCCTTGAAAATTTTCATTAGAAAATAAGGAGCATAAAGTGCGGTGGATGCCGGTTTCCATATAGTCACATTGCCCATAATAGCCGGAGAAGTGGGAAGATTTCCTGCAATTGCAGTAAAATTAAACGGTGTAACAGCAAAAACAAAACCTTCCAAGGGGCGTGTATGAGTATAATTCCATATTCCTTTCGGGTTGATTAGCGGCTGCTCCGCATAAATTTGCTGCACAAAATAACAGTTAAACCTCCAGAAATCTATCAATTCGCAGGCCGAATCAATTTCTGCCTGATGTGCCGTTTTGCTGACGGAGAGCATTGTAGCCGCATTGACTATATTTCTGTATTTCGTGGATAAAAGTTCAGCAGCTTTAAGAAATATCGCCACCCTGTCTTCCCATGAATATTCCTGCCACTCTTTCCACGCTTCCTGAGAAGCTTCAATAGCCATCTGAACCTCTTTTTCGCCGGCCTTATGATACTCTGCAAGCACATGCTGATGATCATGCGGACATACTACTTTACCCATGTTCCCTGTTTTTACCTCTTTACCTCCGATAATCAGCGGAATCTCTATTTTCTGTCCCTTAAGTTCTTTCAAAGCAGCTTTCAATAGAGTTTTTTCTTCTGAACCGGGTTCATAAGAAAAAACAGGTTCGTTCTGAGGCTGTGGCACTTTAAGTTTGGAATTATTGTACGTTATCATAAGACACCTCTCAATTATTTTGTGTTCTGATATAATACTAATTTCAAAAAAGTGAACAGTCAATGCGAATTTTGATTTTTATAACATTTTTTTACAAATTTTATGTCCATTAAAAATATACTAAAAAATTAAACAGATACTTAAGTTCCACGCTGCCCATTATCACCTCAGTGTAAAAATTCTGTTTATCGGGAAAAACAATGTGGGTTTAATAATCTTGGCTTGGAAATAAAGCACTAAACAAAACTTTGGCATCACCCCAAACTTACATAAAACTAGAGTTTTAAATAAAGTTGGCTAACATAATACTGATTACAATAAAATTTGATCAGCGAAAAATGAGTGACGATAGAAACAAAATCATATTGAATAAAGTATGCATATTTGATAAAAGCGAATCGTCGGAGGTTATTTTATGATAAAAGCTTATTATGCAGATTATATATATTATGATGGTAAACTGCATGAAAACAAATATATACTTGTGGAAGATGAAAAAATTATCGGTCTCAGAGATAAAATAAACAACCCTGATGAAACACCAATTAAGTCATTTCCCAATTCAGCAATTTTCCCGGGTCTGATAAATACACACACACATCTGCCAATGGTTTATTTCAGAGGTTTGGCCGATGATCTGCCTTTAATGGAATGGCTGCAGAAATACATATGGCCTGCTGAAAGTAAATGGCTGTCCGGTGAGTTCGTTTACGATGCCACTATCCACGCCGTTGCTGAAATGATTAAGTCCGGAACTGTCTGTGCAAACGATATGTATTTCTTTTCAAAAAGTATAGCAAAAGCCATAGAAGATGCAAATTTCAAAGGTGTTGTTGGTCTCGGTGTGCTGGACTTTCCGACAAAATTCGCACAAAACGCTGATGAATACATAAATAAAGCGGGGGATTTTCTCGATGAATTCAAAGGCAGCCGATTCATCACAACTGCATTATGCCCGCACGCTCCGTATACAGTAAACCCTGAAAATTATAAAAAATGTATCGATTTTGCCGAACGAAACGGCATAACAATCCACACTCATCTGGCTGAAACAGAATGGGAAATCGAAGAGATAAAATCCAAATACGGCAAACCTCCGGTACAGCTTTTTGATGAAATTGGGATGTTTGACACCGATGCTGTTTTTGCTCACTGCACACATTTAACAGAAGAAGAAATAGAACTCCTGGGAAGAAAAAAAGTAAATGTATCCCACTGCCCGGAAAGCAACATGAAACTGGCAAGCGGTTTTGCTCCAATGTATCAGTTGTATAAAGCTGGCACAAACATAACAATAGGTACCGACGGAGCTGCAAGTAATAATGATCTGGATATGCTTAGTGAGTTGTCTACTATGGCTAAAATACACAAAGCACTGAACAGAGACGCTACTGTCTTTGATGCAGAATCAGTGCTGAATATGGCCACCAGAAATGCTGCAAAGAGCTTACAACTTAGGAATATGGGAGAGCTGAAAGAAGGAAATTGTGCTGACTTTTTCGTAATGAATCTGGATGACATTAACACCCTGCCCGTTTACAACCCCGTATCCCATCTCATATATTCAGCCAACCCTGAAAATATTACAGATCTTTTCATAAACGGCCGTCAGCTTATGGAAAACGGAAAATTGACTTTTATTGATCAACAGGCGATAAAAGATAAGGCAAGATATTGGCAGAAGAAAGTTAATA
The DNA here is from genome assembly GCF_036172515.1 of Flexistipes sp. Lineage (NCBI taxonomy): Bacteria > Pseudomonadati > Deferribacterota > Deferribacteres > Deferribacterales > Flexistipitaceae > Flexistipes > Flexistipes sp. Next base: position 67,520 of record NZ_JAXKVW010000006.1, on the reverse strand, counting down.
AGTGTTAAGTGTTAAGTGTTAAGTGCTAAGGGGATAAAGCTGTGAAGTGTGAAAATCTTGACGTTTGGCAAAGAAGCTGTCGACTATCAGTCAGTATCTATCAATATTTGCAGGATTCTAAAGATTATGGATTTAAAGACCAAATTACAAGAAGCAGCTTATCCATAGCTTCAAATATAGCCGAAGAAATGGAAAAAGCTTCCAAAAAGGATAGCATAAAATTCCTGGATATCGCAAAGGGTTCGTGTGCAGAGCTTATCACACAGATACATATAGGAAATGAAATTGGCTATATAGACAATGAAACTGGGAATATTTGGATTAATGAATCGGATGAAATTTTAAAAATGCTAAGCGGACTAATAAACAATTTAAAAAAAAGTATTTAGTACTAAGTAGTAAGTAAGCTGACATTACTTCTCATTGCTTAGCGCTTAGAACTTAAAACTTATAAAGCAGGAGTCGTCATGGACAATCTGAAAACTTATTCAAACCCTTTGAATGAAAGATATGCAAGTAAAAACATGCAGTATATTTTCTCCCCTCACAAAAAATTCACCACCTGGAGAAAACTGTGGATAGCATTGGCTGAAGCGGAAAAAGAATTGGGGCTCAATATCACTGATGAGCAAATTGATGAAATGAAAAGAAATATCGAAAATATTGATTTTGATTACGCAAAAGAAAAAGAGAAAGAGTTCCGCCACGATGTAATGGCGCACGTTCATACATTCGGCAAAGCCTGTCCCAAAGCTATGCCAATTATTCATCTGGGGGCTACAAGCGCATTTGTTGGTGACAACACAGATCTTATAGTAATGAAAGAAGCTGCAGAACTTACCCTGAAAAAGTTAATAAACGTAATAAATAATCTTAAGACATTCGCATTAAAATATAAAAATATTCCCACACTCGGCTTTACACATTTTCAGCCTGCTCAATTAACAACTGTCGGCAAACGTACATGTCTGTGGATCCAGGATTTAATGCTTGATGCCGGCGATTTGATATTTCAAATAGATGAGCTAAGATTCCGAGGTGTAAAGGGAACAACGGGCACCCAGGCTTCATTCCTGAAGCTTTTTGAAAACGATCATGAGAAAGTAAAAAAACTTGATCAGCTGGTTTCCCAAAAAATGGGATTTGACAAAGTATTAAAAATCACCGGCCAAACCTATACCAGAAAGCAGGATTCCAGAATTTTAAAAACATTAGCCGGGGTAGCTGAATCAGCTCACAAAATGGCCACAGATATCCGCCTTCTGCAGAATATGAAAGAAATTGAGGAACCTTTTGAAAAAAAACAGATCGGCTCCAGCGCTATGGCTTACAAACGAAATCCGATGAGGACAGAACGCATATGTTCGCTTTCCCGTCATATAATAGCGCTTTCCACTAATCCTTATATGACGCATGCGGTACAGTGGTTTGAAAGAACTCTTGATGATTCTGCCGGCAGAAGAATCAGCATTCCCGAATCCTTTCTTACAGCAGATGCAATACTCGATCTTATGTACAATGTCACTGACGGATTGGTAGTTTATGAAAAGATGATAGAAAAACATGTGATGGAAGAACTTCCTTTCATGGCAACAGAAAACATTATTATGGAAGCTGTAAAAAAAGGTGCCAGCAGACAGGAGATGCACGAGGTCATAAGAGAAAATTCAATGAAAGCTGCGTCAAAAGTAAAAAATGAAGGCCTCGAAAACAACCTTTTAGATATGCTCGCTGCTGACAAAAGGATTCCTTTGGATTCAGATGATATAAATAACCTTTTAAATCCATCCGATTTCACCGGCAGATCAGAATCCCAGGTGGAGGATTTCATAAATAATGAGGTGGAACCTTTGATAAATAAATATAAAAGCTTTATCGGGATGGATGTGGATATAAAGGTATAGTGTTAAGTGTTAAGTGTTAAGTGTTAAGTGTTAAGTTTTAAGTTTTAAGTTTATATTTTTTGCTGTAAAATTTTCAAGTAAAATGTATAAATCTTAGCTCTTGCTACTTAGTACTTAGTACTTAGTACTTAGTACTTAGTACTTAGCGCTTAACACTTAATACTGACGTAAAGTTCTTGACGATGGCGGTTATATTAATTATAAGGTTAAAATAAAACAATCAGGATATATTTTGATGAATAAAGCAAATAACATTATAGGCATAGCCTCCGATCACGGGGGCTTTAATTTAAAGTTAAAAATTACAGAGTTTCTTAAAGAGAACAATTATCAAGTAATCGATTACGGAACAAATAACGGCGATTCAGTTGATTACCCTGATTACGCATACAAAGTTGTAATGGGGATTTTAAACAATGAAGTAGACAGAGGGATAATTATGTGCGGTACAGGGATCGGTATTTCAATCACTGCCAACCGCTTTCCCGAAATCAGAGCCGCCCTCTGCTGGGACGAATATTCCGCTAAAATGAGCAAAGAGCATAATAACGCAAATATTTTAGCTTTCGGCGGCAGGACTACGGATTTCGAAACTGCTTCAAAAATTGTCTCAGCCTGGCTTAACACTCAGTTTGAAAGTGGCAGACACTTGAGAAGAATTGAAAAGATAGATGCCTTGGCAGTAGATTTCTGGAGCAAATATCTTAAAAACAAAGAGGGTGTTTAATGAATATTTACGAAACTGTTAAAAAATTTGATCCCGAGGTTTACGACTCGCTGGAAAAAGAGGTAAACAGACAGGAAACGCATCTGGAACTTATTGCAAGTGAAAACTTTGTGAGCAAGGCCGTCCTTGAAGCACAGGGTTCTGTTCTGACAAATAAATATGCAGAGGGATATCCCGGTAAAAGATATTACGGTGGATGTGAATTTGTAGATATTGCTGAAAATATTGCCATTGAGCGTGCCAAAAAGATTTTTGGTGCAGAGCATGCAAATGTACAGCCACATTCGGGGAGCCAGGCGAACATTGCTGCATATTTTGCAATTCTGGACGTAGGCGACACCATCCTTGGAATGGATTTAACCCACGGCGGACATCTGACACACGGCAGTCCTGTAAACTTTTCCGGCAGATTTTTTAATGTAGTATCTTACGGTGTTGATAAAGAAACGGAACAGATAGATTACGAAAATGTCAGAAAACTTGCACTGGAACATAAACCCAAAATGATAGTTGTTGGTGCAAGCGCATATCCGAGAATAATAGATTTCAAAAGATTCAAAGAGATAGCCGATGAGGTTGGTGCATACGTAATGGTTGATATGGCCCACATTGCAGGCCTTGTTGCGGCTGGTGAACATCCTAATCCTGTTCCGTATGCCGATATAGTTACAACAACAACGCATAAAACATTGAGGGGTCCCAGAGGCGGTATGATTCTTTCCACCGCCGAGTTGGCCAAAAAAATCAATTCCAGAGTATTCCCTGGAATGCAGGGCGGCCCTTTAATGCATACCATTGCAGCAAAAGCAGTTTCGTTTAAAGAGGCAATGACGAATGAATTTATGCAGTATCAATCTCAAATAGTAAAAAATTCTAAAATGCTTGCAAAAACTTTGAACAAACGGGGCTACAAACTTGTTTCAGGCGGTACGGATAATCATCTTATGCTCCTTGACCTCACTGACAAAGAGTTAACCGGTAAAGATGCTGAGTCAGCGCTGGGTAGAGCCAACATCACAGTAAACAAAAATACCGTTCCTTTTGAAACTCAAAGCCCTTTTGTAACAAGTGGAATCAGAATAGGTACACCTGCTGTTACCACAAGAAAAATGAAGGAACCGGAGATGGAAAAAATAGGAAATATGATTGCAGATGTTTTGGATGAGATTGATTCGGAAAAAACTATAGAAAATGTGAAAAAAGATGTCCTTGAGCTGTGTGCCAGATTTCCTCTGTACAAAGGTGATTTATATTGAGACCTGACTGGGATTCATACTTTCTTGAAATAACAAATGTTGTCAAAAAACGTTCCACCTGTCTGAGAAGACAGGTGGGGGCATTGATTGTAAAAAACAATCATATACTTGCCACCGGCTATAACGGAGTTCCGTCAAAAATTACCCACTGCTCTGAAACAGGCTGTTTAAGGGAACAACTTAATGTACCCTCCGGAGAAAGGCATGAACTGTGCCGCGGACTGCATGCGGAGCAGAATGCCATAATTCAGGCAGCCCATCACGGAACAAGCATTAAAGACTCAACACTGTATACAAACACAAAACCCTGCTCAATATGCACCAAAATGATTGTCAATGCAGGAATAAAGCGTATTGTTTTTGAAGAATACTATAAAGACAAGCTTGCTGATGATATCTTAAGCGAAACAGATATCATCCTATTTAACGTTAATTCTGACAAATAAGGGGACTTCGCACAATGACAAACGGATTTATCGGCGGTATTCATCCAGACTATAAAAAAACACTGACAGCAGATAAGCCGATAGAAAAGTTATCTTACGAAAAAGACGAAATTGTTTCTGTACCGCTTAGCCAGCATATTGGCGCCCCGGCGCAGGAACTGGTCAAAAAGAAAGAACAGGTTTTATGCGGTCAAAAAATAGGTGCCAGTAAAGGTTTTATAAGCACTAATATACACAGTTCTGTCACAGGGGAAGTTGTTTCCATTGGAAATCTGAACAGTCCATTGACCGGAAAAGTCAAAGGAATTAACATTAAAATATCCAACCCGGAAGATTCTCCAAAACAAATAGACACCGGTAAGAAATTTCAGGATTTAATACTGGAAGCCGGAATAGTGGGAATGGGCGGAGCTACTTTTCCTACCCATGTTAAGCTTTCTCCTCCAAAAAAAATTGACACCTTAATTATTAACGGTGCCGAATGCGAGCCGTTCCTCACGTGTGATTACAGGCTGATGATTGAAAGCACCGAAGAAATCATAAAAGGCGCAAAGATTATTCAGGATGAGCTGAAAATAGAAAAACTGATTATTGCTGTGGAAGATAATAAACCTGAGGCAATAAAAGCTTTCAATAAATACATACACGGATTCAATTTTGAAGTCAAAGCTCTCCCGACAGTTTATCCCCAGGGTGGTGAAAAACAGCTTATCCTCTCAGTCTTGGGAAGAATTGTCCCGGAAGGAAAACTTCCTTTGGAAGTGGGGGTCATAGTTCACAATGTGGCAACCTGCAAAGCCTTATACGATGCAGTTGAAAACGGTTTACCCCTTACGGAAAGAGCGGTCACAGTAACCGGAGCCGTTAAAGAACCAAAAAACCTGCTTGTTAAGATAGGAACCCCGGTATCAAAACTCATTGATGCCTGCGGAGGATATGTGGGTGAGCCGGAAAAAATTGTTATCGGCGGACCTATGATGGGGTTTTCCGCAAATACCACTGACATGCCTGTCTCAAAAGCTACGAGCGGAGTTATTGTTTTCAGGAAAGAAGATCTCCCAAGCCTTAAAATGACAAACTGTATACGCTGCGGCAGGTGCGTAAGCGCTTGTCCGATGGGATTGGTTCCGGCAATTATGGAGCAGTTTGCAATAAGCGAACTTTATGAAAGGCTTCTGGACTGGCACGTTTTAAATTGTATAGAATGCGGCTGCTGCAGTTATGTATGCCCTGCCCGCAGACCCTTAGTGGGGTATTTTAAAACAGGAAAAAGACAGGTAATGAATATCGTTAAAGAAAGGGAAAATAAATGAGTGAAAATAAACTGCTGGTAACCTTTTCCCCGCATATCAGAGACAGCGTACAGACAGATAAAATAATGCTCAATGTAATATATGCACTCATTCCTGCTATTGCAGTATCTATCTATTATTTCGGTTTTTTTGCTCTGAAAACATACATATTAACCATTATTTTCACTCTGGCTTTTGAAGCTCTGTTTTTAAAAATAAGAGGCAGAAGGATCACCCTGGATGACAACAGCGCACTGGTAACTGCTATTCTCCTTGCTATGAACCTTCCTCCCGCATCACCGTGGTGGCTTATACTGATAGGAAGTTTTATCGCAATAGTAGTGGGGAAACAGGTGTTCGGGGGTCTCGGGCAAAATCCGTTCAATCCGGCACTAGTGGCACGCGTTTTTCTTCTAATTTCATGGCCCGCACAAATGACTTCATGGATAAAACCAACTCCAATAATAGAAAATTTTAATTTTGACAGTGTAAGCGCTGCAACTCCTCTAAGCCAGGCTAAAACTGAACTCATTTCAAACGGAAAGATTCTAACCGACTTTTCAGATGCATCAGCATACTTTTTGGGAAATATCGGCGGCTCGCTGGGTGAAATTTCCGCCATCGCTCTTATTCTGGGCGGATTATATCTGATTTATAAAAAAATTATCTCATGGCATATACCTGTAAGCTACTTAGCCTCATTTCTGATTATCGTTATACCTTACTGGCTATTTTTTCCCGATAAATCGCTGAGTCCTTTTATCCACCTCTTTACCGGCGGATTGATGCTGGGTGCCTTTTTTATGGCAACGGATATGGTTACCTCCCCCATCACAAAAAAAGGACAGATAATTTTCGGAGTAGGCTGCGGCGTTTTAACAGCAGTAATAAGACTTTTTGGTGGATATCCGGAAGGTGTATCTTTTGCAATACTTATAATGAATGCCTTTGTACCGCTGATAGATTATTATATAAGACCTGAAAGTCTGGGAGAGGCTGAAAAAGTATGAAAGACAGCAATTTCAAAATGGTTCTGATACTTTGTGCTGTTGCCGCTGTGGCAGCTTTTATCCTTTCACTGGTAAACATGGCTACAAAAGAAAAAATTGCCGAAGCTTACCGTCAGGAATTTTTAAGAGGCTTGACAGCTGTTTTACCGGAATATGACAACGAACCGGACAAAACAATTTTGAACGTCAAAGGCAAAAAAGTTTACGTGGCAAAAAATGATAATGAAACTGTTGCTTATGCCATAAAATCAACTTCTCCGAGAGGCTATGGAGGAGATGTTGTGGTTTTGATAGGGGTCAAACCCGACGGGCGGATCAACGGAATCGAAATTCTAAGACATGCTGAAACCCCCGGTCTGGGGACTAAGATAACAGAAGAATCATGGCAGAAATCTTTCGATAACCTGACAGTTAAAGACGATATTGCAGTAAAAAAAGATGGTGGTATAATAGATCAGTTCAGCGGAGCAACCATAAGTCCGAGAGCTGTTTGTGAAGCCGTTGATAAAGGCCTCAAATTTGTAACCGAAAATGTACTGGAGCGGAAAAATTGATAGGCAAGATTTTTAAAGAGGGCTTCTGGAAGAACAATGCTGTATTCAAGCAGGTGCTTGGTCTGTGCCCTGCCCTGGCTGTGACAACATCAGCAATAAATGGTATCGCTATGGGTCTGGCATCCACAGCCGTTCTTTTATGTTCCAACTTTGTCGTCTCTCTTATCAAAGACATAATCCCTGCAAAGGTTCGTATACCGTCATACATTGTTATAATTGCAAGTTTTGTAACTATGGTGGATTTATTAATGAATGCTTACGTCCACAACCTGCATAAGGTTCTGGGGCTGTTTATCCCCCTTATAGTTGTAAACTGTATGATTCTGGGCAGAGCTGAAAGTTTCGCATCAAACAACACTCCGTTCAAATCAATAGTTGATGGTCTCGGCGTAGGGCTCGGTTTTACATTCGCATTATTCATTCTGGGCGGAGTAAGAGAGGTACTCGGAAGCGGCAGCCTTCTTAATTTTACGATTTTTCCGGAAAGTTTTTCTCCGGCAATAGCAATGATATTGCCGCCGGGAGCTTTTATAGCATTAGGGTTTATTTTGGTTGGCTATAATTATATTGAAGATAAAAGAAGCGGCGGGCAGGAAAGTCAAACAAAAGAACACTGTGCAGTTGACTAAATAGTAAGCAGGTTTGCATAAATTATTACCATATAAATCGGGATTACATAAGTTGTTGTCATCTCGAACGGAACGAAGTGGAGTCGAAAGATCTCCACCGTTATTTGACAAATGTACCCCCTCTGTATCTCCCCCTAAAGTAGAGGGAGAGTGAAGTTCCTTCCCCTAACCTAGGGGAAGGTTAGGATGGGGTAAGTAATCGTTGTTTGACAAGCAGATTCCTCGGCTTCGCTCGGAATGACAAACATTCAATGTCATTTCGACCAGAAGCGGTCACATAAACATTTATGTGACCGGTGGAGCGGAGAAATCTCTAACGTTATTTGACAAAATATACCCCTCTTTTTCTCCCTCTAAGATAATAGGAGCTAGGGGTGGTATGAAAACAAAGTAATTTGACAAGGATGTATTATGGCTGAACTGGTATTACTTTTTATCAGCGCTGTTTTGGTAAACAATTTTGTGCTCAGCAGGTTTTTGGGGCTCTGTCCTTTTTTCGGAGTTTCAAGAAAACTGGACACTGCAATAGGGATGAGCTTTGCAGTCACATTCGTCATGACTGTGGCAGGCATTATTACATGGATTATTCAATACAGCGTACTTAATCCTTTCGGGTTGGGTTATCTGCAGACAATTGTTTTTATACTGGTTATCGCTTCACTTGTTCAGTTTGTAGAGATTGTGCTTGAGAAAATATCCCCCGCTTTATATAACAGTCTCGGCATATTTCTGCCGCTTATTACGACAAACTGCGCCATTTTAGGTGCTGCAATACTGAACATACAGGAAGGTTTTTCTTTTATCCAGATGCTTGTTTTTACAATCGGATCGGCACTCGGTTTCGGGCTTGCACTTATCATTTTCTCCGGAATAAGGGAAAGGGTTGAGCTGGCCGATGTTCCTAAATACTTTCGGGGAGTACCGATAGCATTTGTTACAGCAGGTATTCTGGCTCTTGCGTTTATGGGATTTAGCGGACTTGTTAAATGAAACCAATAAATACATATCATTTTAGGTTAAAAATATGATTACACCTGTTATTGTACTCGGTTCCACCGGTTTTGTTGCAGGACTGGGTCTTTTTATCGCATCCAAAAAGTTTGCTGTTAAAAAGGACCCAAAAATAGAAGAAGTTGATGAACTTCTCCCCGGAGCAAACTGCGGGGCATGCGGCTTGCCCGGATGCTCATCGCTGGCAGAAGCTATTGTAAAAGGAGATGTTTTACCATCTGCGTGTCCGGTGGCGGACAATGAGTCAGTTGGTAAAATAGCAGAACTTCTCGGTATTGAAGCAGGAACCAATGTTAAACATGTTGCAAGGGTAAAGTGCAACGGAGGATGCCACAACTCACCTGAAAAGTATAAATATTACGGTCCTGGCGACTGCCACAGTATAACCATGCTTGCCGGTGGAAACAAAGAATGTATATACGGATGTGTAGGAGGCGGCAGCTGCGTGAAGGCATGCGCTTTCAACGCTATGGAAATGGGTGAAGACAAAATCCCCCGTATTTTTGAGGATAAATGTACCGCCTGCGGGATGTGTGTAAAAGCCTGCCCAAGAGATATCATTGAACTAATGCCGATTGAAAATAAATTTGTTGTAAACTGCTGTTCAAAGGATAAAGGACCGGAAACTAAAAAAGCATGCAGTGTGGGATGTATTGCCTGCAGACTGTGTGCCAAAAACTGCCCCGTTGATGCCATTACAGTGGAAAACAATCTGGCCAAAATCGATCCCGAAATATGCACAAACTGCGGAAAATGTGAAGAAGTCTGCCCAATGAAAACAATTAACAATTATTGTAATCACTGCGCCAGTCAAAGTTAACAAGTGCTTGGATTTATCTATCACAACGACTTTTTGAGACATAACACCGGTGAAAAGCATCCGGAACATCCCTCGAGATTAAAGTCCGTTTACAATCATCTTTTTGAAAGTGATTTGGTAAAAACCGATCGTGTAAATGCAGTAAAAGCTGAATTTAACTATGATATAAACCGAATTGCACGAATCCATTCACCGGGTTATATTGAGAATTTTAAAAAAGAGTCTAATACAGGAAACAGTTATTTTCAGAATAAAGAAAATGTAATTGATTCAACAAGTTTTGATACCGCTGTAAAGAGCAGCTTTAGCGGACTGTACGCATCAGATCTCCTTTTAAACGGAGATTTCAAGCAGCTTTTTGTTGCATCAAGACCACCCGGACATCATGCCGATTACAGCAGGGCTTACGGTTTTTGCTTTTTCAATAATGTAGCGATTACAGCAAAATATCTTTTGGATTCCAAAGTTTTTCAAAAAATAATGGTTATAGATATCGATGTACACCACGGAAACGGTACCCAAAACATCTTTTATGACAGTAAAAATGTTTTCTATTACAGCATTCACGAACACCCGACTTTCCTTTTTCCCGGGACAGGAAGATTTTTTGACACAGGTAAGAACAGTGGAAAAGGTTTCACTATAAATTCACCGATGAAACCGGAAAGCGGAGATGATGATTATTTCAAAGAACTGCTTAAGAAATTGTACCCTGCTGTCTGCGAGTTTAAACCGGAAATTATTTTGGTTTCAGCAGGTTATGACGGTCATAAAGATGATATTATGGGTGATATTTCTTTGAGCACAAATGGATTCCGCAGAATTTTTTACGCTCTGAAATATCTGGCTGCAGAATATTGTGAAGACAGAATCATGATTTTTTTGGAAGGTGGTTATGAGCCCGAGGTTTTAGCAAGTTGTGTTTTAAATACGCTTGACGTAATGACTGACGGCTACGACATAAACATCTTCGACGCACTTGCAACAGCTGATATGTTCGGGTTATTTTAGTAAGCAGATACGCAGAAATTGTTAATATATAGATAGAGATTCCTCGATTCCACTTCGTTCCACTCGGAAGAATGCCTACAGCATATTTAGCTATCGCTGTTAGACATAAAGTCCTGTCATTTCGAACGAAGTGAGAAATCTCTACCATATGAAACGATATCATGAATAAATATGCAACTGTGCTTATTTGTTGAATGGTGTATTTGTGTATTGGTGGTCGTTCAAAGCTGAACCTTGAACATTGAATTTAGAACTTTACAGTAAAGGAGCAATTATGTTTGTAAAAAATTGGATGAGTGAAAATGTTGTCACTGTTTTTCCTGACACTTTGTTAAGTACCGCTGCTGATATCATAAGCACAAAGAATATCAAGCACCTTCCGGTGATTAACAGTGAAAATATTCTTAAAGGGATTGTCACAAGCAGTGATATAAGAAAAGCTTTCGGCAAAAATGCTTCAACGGAAAATATCCGTGTCGATGAAATCATGTCTTATACTCCCATAACGATTTCAGAGTATGACACACTGGATGATGCCCTTTTGTTAATCTATCAGAATATGATCGGCGCATTGCCTGTAATTGACTCCAGCTTCTCCCTGCTGGGTATAATTGCAAGATACGATATTTTGAGGGCAATGGTAAAAATAATGAGTCTGGAAGAAGTGGGAAGCAGGATTGATGTTGTACTTGAAGATAAGCCGGGGATGCTGGAGGAACTGGCAATCCAATTTAAGCAAATGGATATTAACATAATAAGCATAATGACTGTACACGCCGAAAATAACAGCCGCATTGTTTCTGTAAGAATAGACAGTATTTTTAAGAAAAAAGTGCAAAATCATCTGATTGCTGAAGGATTTAAAATTTATGAACCATGGAAGGAAGATATTTAAAGGTAATTGAGGTAATTGAAGTAGTTGAGGTAGTTAGAGGAAAAACCCAGAACGTTGAACATTGAACGTTGAACCTTGAACGAAAAAGGCGGGGAATTCCCCGCCTTTTTTGTATTATTCATCTAAAAGAGGGTAGGCTCCGTCCTCGTCGTGGTCCTCGCGTCCAACAAGAGGAGGGTTAAAAACACAGATTAACCTCATGTCTTTTTTCGACCTGAGATAATGCTTATCATGATTATTCAGTGCGTACATAGTCCCGTCTTTGATAGGGTGTATCTTCCCCGTACCCAAATCTTCAATTTCACCTTCTCCGCCGACACAGTAAACGGCTTCCAGATGGTTTTTATACCAAAGATATGTTTCAGTTCCTGCAAATATTGTTGTTTCATGAAAAGAAAAACCCATGCCGTCTTTTTTCAGAAGAAACCTGCGGCTAACCCAGGTCCCCTTCTCCCCGTAGACTTCGTCATCGGTTCCTTTCAAATCACTTAAATGCTTCACAATCATCAAAACTCTCCTGTTAAACGTTCTTTTTTCTCCTGTAAAATTTCACCTATACTTTCATCAATAATATCCAAACCCTCTTTTAAAACATCCTCTTTAATTGTAAGTGGAGGAAGGAATTTAACAATCTGGTCCAAAGCACCTGCAAGCTCTATAATCAAACCTTTTTCAAAACATTTTGTGGAAACCTCAGAAGCAAAATTCTTTTCAGGAAGCTCCAGACCGTAAACCAAGCCTCTGCCTCTCACAGAAGCGTTTGCATCAGGGTATTTTTCTGCAATCTCTTCCAGTCTGTTTCTCAAAACCTCAGACTTACTTTTTACAGCCTGGCTCAGATCATCGTTGTCCCAGTATTCAAGGGCAACTGCTGATGCAACAAAAGCAAGATTATTCCCTCTGAACGTTCCAGTGTGCTCTCCCGGCTTCCATTGATCAAGCTCCGGTTTTAAAAGAACAAGTGCCAGAGGTAAACCTCCACCGATAGCCTTGGACATTGTAATAATATCCGGATTAATACCGGCTTCTTCAAAGCTGAAGAATTCGCCAGTTCTGCCATTACCAACCTGGATATCATCAACTATAAGCAAAATATCGTAGTCGCGGCAGAGCTGTTCAAGATCCCTAAGCCACTGACTTGAGGCAACATTAACGCCGCCTTCAGCCTGAACAGTTTCCAGAATAATTGCAGCAGGAAGATCAAGACCGCTGCTGGGATCGTCTAAGAATTTTCGCAAATAATCAATTGTATTTACATCGTCACCGAAATATCCGTCATAAGGCATAAAAGAGACGTTACTACGGCTGATGTAGGCTTCATCCCTGTAAAATGCATTACCTGTAAGAGCAAGGGCCCCCATAGTCAAACCGTGATATCCATTTGTAAATGATACAATATTGGAACGCCCCTTAACCATACGGGCAATTTTAATAGCCGTTTCCACTGCATTTGTTCCTGTGGGGCCGGTGAATTGAATTTTATATTCCAAATTACGCGGAGCCAATATTGTATCTGAAAATTTCTGTAAGAAATTTTTCTTTGCAGTTGTTGCAAGATCAAGACCGTGAACGACTCCATCATTCTTTAAATACTCAATCAGAGCTTCAGATATTTTGTCATTATTGTGTCCATAATTCAGGGTACCGGCTCCGGCAAAAAAATCGATATATTTTTCACCCTGCTCATCATACAAAAGTGCACCCTTTGCTTTTTCAAAAATTGTAGGAAATGAGCGTATATACCCTCTCACTTCAGATTCAAGATTTTCAAAAATTCTCATAATTAAATTCCTCCTGATTATTTATAAATATTAATTTTTCTTTAAGTATTCAGTATCAACAAACACATTATATCAAAATTTACTCATCACCCCCTCTTAATAGGCCCTATATGAAACAGTACTTCCTCTTCATGATCACCTTCTCCAAAATCTTCTTTACTGAAAAATACAGATGTTTCACATTTGGCGTCATAATATTTGGCAAGTTTCCTGAAGAGCCCCTCTGAAGGCTTATTTGAAGGGCCAACAGTAGCTTGGATATAGTTAATATCCTGATTATACTCTCTTTCCAAAATATCTCTGATTATTCTCGGAGCCAGCCCTCTGCCGCGCATGGAACTGTCCACAACCACCTGCCACACAAAAAGTGCATCCGGCTGCACAGGAGGTCTGTATCCAGAGACAAAACCAACAACCTTATCATCCTGGTCCGGATCGATGGCAACTACAGACGTGTCCCTGAAATGAGTACAGAACAGCATGTAAGCATATTTAGAGTTTAAATCCAAAGGTTTGGAATTTTTTATTAATGTCCAAATTCCAAAGGCATCTTTCACTACAGGTCTTCTTATAATTATATTATCTTCCATATCTTTCTCCTCCGCTTGTATTTTTCAATATTACATATTTGTAAGTTAAAAGTTTCATACGTGTAATAACACAACCTCAGCTCAAATGCAAATATTTTCAAAAAAATTTACAACGGCAAAACTTTTTTAATTATCTGCTACAATAAATTAATGCTTTTTATTTATTTTAACATATTATCTCAAATTTTGCACTCTTTACACGTCTTTGTTCACCCTGTTAAATATCAGCTTCGCTGATTGCCTGTGGCATTTAACAGGGCAGGCAGTGAAAACGACGAAGCAATCTCTCTATTTTTCTTGTTTTGAGATTGCCACAAGCCTGTTTCCACAGGGTTTCGCAATGACAAAACGAAGTGCGAAACTTGATATAATATTAATGGGGAGGAAAGTTAAATATAGTGGAAATATATTCATAAAAAAGGCGGCTCAGCTGAGCCGCCTTTAAGTGTTTTGCTTATTCTTATTGAGGCTGAGCACTCAAAAAATTCAAAGCCTGTGTTATTGCAAGCCCCTGCATATTTTCCACATAGGTCTGGTTCAGATAACCAAACGCTTCGGGATATAAATCGTTTAAATTAGAAGTATTAAGCATGAATCCATGATTGACCCAGTTATCTCCGCTGCCGAACATATACCAGCCGGCAGAAGGAGAAGCTATCGCACCTGAAGCTGCTGTATCATCTCCGGTAATTGTTACTCCGGGATCAAAATTATAAGCATGCGCAAGTACTTTATTTGATACATTGGGTATAACCGTATCATGGTTTGCAGACTGAAGCAGAACTTTACCGCTTATCGCTGTATTGTCAGCAAAATAAGCTGGATCCACAGGATCAAGAAGCAGCTGAAACACACCGAGTGTTGTATAGTATTCGATACTGTGCTTTTCAAGATTCAGTGTCGAAAGCAAATCTGTTATCAGACTGTTTGTAGCTTCATTGAGCAGCACCGCATAATTGCCGCCGCCGACATTCAGCAAGCCTTTATTGATAAAATTACCCGCCTTTTGTCCTTCTGTAGCCTGCAAAGCAACATTTGATGTGGTAATATTATCAACATTCATAAGCATAGAGCCCGTAATAGATCCCATCGACTGCCCTGCAAGATACAGAGGTAATCCCTGACTGACGGCCTGCAGGCCGAACATTTTTGTGAGTGTATGCATATCCAGAAGTGACTGGTAAATATTAAGTCTGTCATATATTGGATTGTCCGTTAAATAACAGCTTCCGGACTGAGTTTCATCACAAATTGTCTCAGACAAATCTGCATTTAAAACTCTGCCTCCATGCCACGGCAGATCCATACCCACTACCATATAACTGCTGAACTCATTGGCAATTAAGTCGACATTGGATTTACTCCCTCCGAGACCGTGCTGAAATAAAACAATGCCATTTGGAGTTTGAGTGTTTACAGCAGTTTTCATTGAAACATTGTCATATAGAGAGGAATTGTCAAATATAGAAGTACAAACAGCACCATAATTCGACTGATTATCCGGAAAATTATAATTTTCCAGTATAGCCTGAATAGATGCAAGCTCATAAAGATTAGGCGACTTAAAATAGGTTGTACCGTCACTGACTACTGGAAGTAAAGTTGGATTTTGTGCGTACAAGTTTTGACATAACAAAGGCAAGTCACTCAGAGCATCCACTTCAACATATTCATTCGAGGCATTATCCGCAGACACATTAGCATAACTGTATCCTTCGATAGAGCTATTGTCGATAATGGAGAAATCTTTGGTTAATAATGCTTGCTGTATTACACCAAAATCCTTCAATCCCAACGTTTTATCAGCTGTGGTAAATGTGAATATTTCAAGAAGATTTTCTTTTCTCTTACCCGTCAGGTTTGCAGCTATATCCCAAAGCGGATCATAAATACTGCAAAGATTTTGCAAATCCTGAGAATCGAGAGTACTGCAATTATCCGTATCCCTTAATGTTTTGTAAATTGGAGAAGGCATTACAGGATAACCACGGTAATCCTTAAGATCCCCGGTTATAATTACAAGATACTTGTGACCGGCTGCCATAGGGTTTAACGGATAAACATTGATTATATTACCGTTTTGTTTAATTTCGATATCAGTAAAAAAATTGTTGGCAGTTGGATTAACCTGATAACCTGTCAAATCAAATATTCTGATACTATTGTATAGAGAAGTGCTACTCAGCTTAATATCGCTCGCCAGGGGAATGGCAATCGGTGTATTGGGGCTGAGACCCTTAATATTCAGTGCTTTGATAGCTGAATAAAGAGCTGTTTCAGAAGGACCCACTGCCTGTGCTGTCAGATTAACAATGCCACCTGTTTCCTGCCACATAACATCATTGGGAAAAGGTATGGACATATTCGATTCAGCAGTATCAAACTTCAGACGATTATAACTTACAGTCTCCACATCATCCGAACCGCCTCCGCCGCATGAAACCAAAACAGAAACGGAAAATAATATAAACAAAACATACGTAATTTTTCTAAACATATAAAACTCCTCCTGAAAAAATCATTTTATTTAAAATTTATAGGAAACATTTACACCGAAGATATGTGCATCTATATCTTTAAATTCCCCTGTAAGTTCCGGTGCAACATAACCGTACGGAGCTTTCTTACCCACTTCATTATCAAATTCTCTGTTTTCATCATCAAGATAATTATACGCAACGTCTATTGTTAACCGGTGAAAATTGAATCCAAGCCCCACAGCATACAGCCATCTGTCTCCGGAAGGTACAAGAGGATCAACAGTGTCATCCGGGATCGGTGAATAATCTCTGATAATACCCGCTCTCAAATCAAGCATCTTGTTAACACTATACTGTGCCCCCAATCTTATTGCCCATACATCTTCCCAGTTTTTGGGGCTTACTTGCTGGCTTCCGTCTTCAAATTCAATCTTTAATTCATCATAAGATGACCAACCTGTCCACTGCCCGTCCAGTTCAAAAGTAAATTTACCTATTTCGTAAGAAGTACCTAAATAAAGAATTTCAGGTAATGTTATATCAGCACTTCCCGTTTTCTGAATATTCATGGCAGGCACCGGGCCGCTTCCAATAAGATAACCTGAAGGAAGTGACAATTCAGCAGTTCCGTCTTTTATTTCATGTTTAATTTCGCTTCTGTAGGAAATCCCGGCTTTCCAGTTTTCTGTAATTTTATAATGAACTGCAGCATTCCACCCGTAAGCCCAGTCATCTGCAGTAAGCTTGGAGTCACCGTCTGAATTAAGCATTAAAATACTCCCGTTATAAGGCAACATTGCAAGCTTATTTTTCAGTGTAATATCCATATTTTGGATATCAACACCCGCTGCTACACTTATTTTGTCATTGATTTTATAGGCAATATTCGGATTAATCGTCATCGTAATAATCTCGGCCTTCGTACCTCCGGTAACGTATCTACCTTCCCAATTTTCAGGCCATTCTGTTGCAAGACCGTAATTTGAAAATACCGCCAACCCTGTACTTATTTTTTCGGTATTTTTCATCGTGTAATAGAAGTTTGGAATAAAAAAAGTATTTACATCTGCATCTGTGGTTTTTCCTGTGACATCACTCTCAAATGAAGCTCTGGGTGTTATCGGTGAAACACCGAGAGAAAGGTGGGCTCTTTCAAGCTGAGTAATTCCTGCAGGGTTAAAGTAAAGAGCAGACGGATCATTCGCCTGTGCAACAAAAGCCCCACCCATACCGAGAGCTTTAGCCCCCTGTTCATTAATCTGGAAACCGTTAGCAAAAACAAATGTTGGAAATAGTAAAGCCATAAATACGTATAAAAACGCTATCTTTGCCTTTCTCATAAAGCCTCCTTTATATTGGTATTGTTAAAACATATATTAATTTTTACTAAATGGCAAGCTTTTTATAATCATATACAAAAAGATGTTATATATTTACTGAGCGAACAAGCATTCAGTTTATACATTCATTATAATTGTTTTAAATATTGGCTACCAAAGAAATAATTGCCTAATAAAAAAGATGCAAGCATATTAATATTTGTGCTATGAAATTATTCTGAATATTTCAACCTGTGTTATCAGAACACTGTTATTTTTAACTTTGAACAAAAATATAGACACTATTAGAGCTTAAGAGCTTTGAATAATGTGTTTTTCTCAGTTTTAGGCCAGGGCACTTAATTATTAAGTGCCCTGGTAGTCCCGCATGCTTGATAATACAGGGTTTCGAAATAAACTTTGTACGGCTGAAGCCGCGCTTACTGAATTATTCAAAGCTCAAATTTTATAAACATAACGAGACTTTCAGGGAGAGGTTGTAGATGTTTTATATCAAATCATTTTGAAAGCTTTACCGGATATCGTAAGGTTTGTTGGCTCTGAGTTTCTGACCCACATAATATGACTTATTAACCACCAGTTTCACAAAACGCCTGTCAAATCTAATACTCCCGAAATCCTCTCCAAAAAACTCAAAAAAATCATCCTCCACTTTCACATAATCCACATTAGGACTTTCACATACAACCTGCTCACCGCTTTTAGCCGAATAAAGGTTCAATGCGTCGCTTTCATTCAAAATAATGGCGTCCGGATAGTCCTTTTCATCGGCCTCATCGGAAATAATTATTGTATTTTTCATGGACTGCCTCCCTTGGTTTCATCTGTTCTTATTATAACATGAATATGATATTTTAAAATACCCCGCTTTTCAACTTCCCTATCTCACCATTTCTCTACTTTACTACTTTACCACTTCACCATCTATCTGCATCCAATCATATGAATATATAATCGCACTTTTTTCTTGCATCTTGTTTTAAAACCGATAGAATATGTATTTCAAACCTATGGAGGTATACAATGGGACTTAAAGGGCTTTTATTTGACAAAATAAAAAAAGTAAAGACGGCAAATAAAAAAGAAATTAAAGAAAACTTATGGATTAAATGCGATAAATGTCAGGAAATAAGTTATAAAGACGAGATAAAGAAGAACTTTCACGCCTGCCCGTCATGTGGAAACCATTTTAAAATTTCCGGAAGGGAAAAAATTCAGATTATTGTTGATGAAAACTCTTTTGTTGAAATCGATCAAAACCTTGTTTCCCAGGATCCATTAAAATTCAGAGACTCTAAAAAATATACTGACAGACTTAAATCTGCTACTAAAAAAACAAAACTTAATAATGCATTCATTTCGGGAATAGGCAGTGTAAACGGCAGAAGTGTTAACATCGGGGCATTTGAATTCAGTTTTCTCGGCGGCAGTATGGGCAGTGTCGTTGGTGAAAAAATTTCCCGCCTGATAGAGTCTGCAATTGTCAATAAAAATCATGTTATCACAATCAGCTGTTCCGGCGGTGCACGTATGCAGGAAAGCATACTCTCGCTGATGCAGATGGCCAAAACTTCAGCCGCTCTGAAAAAGCTTGAGCGCTCGGGACTGGCTCATATAAGCATTCTGACAGACCCCACAACGGGCGGTGTCACAGCAAGTTTTGCAATGCTCGGTGATGTTATAATAGCCGAACCCAATGCTCTTATAGGATTTGCCGGCCCGCGTGTAATAGAACAAACAATCAAACAAAAGTTGCCGGACGATTTTCAGAAATCCGATTTTCTGCTTGAGCATGGAATGGTTGACATGGTTCTGCACAGAAAGGACTGGAAGCCCACCATTTCAAAAATGCTGGATTTTTTCGGATAAATGGATGTAACTTTATCCGACTTTTTTAATTCACGCAAAGAATTCAAGCAATTGGACCTTACTCTTGACCGCATTAGTAATGCACTTACGGATATCGGTTTTAGTGAAAAAAACTTAGGAAAAATTGTACATATTGCAGGAACAAACGGAAAAGGCTCCACAGCTTATTATCTGGCACAGATGCTTCGCAAAGACGGCTGCAATGTGGCTATGTTCACTTCTCCTCATATAGATGATATCACCGAGCGTATACAATACAACCTCGAAAACATAAATTATAAAGATTTTCAGCATTTATTTCATAAGAACCTGAACATAATTAAAAAACATGCCCTGACATTTTTTGAGGCACTTACATTAATAGCTTTTGATTTTTTCTCGGACAAAAGTCCCCACATCTCAATCATAGAAACAGGTCTCGGCGGCAGATACGATGCTACAAACATTTTAAATAAGAAAATCCCTGTTATCACAACAATTTCTCAGGATCACATAAAATTTTTAGGTAAAAATATTTACAAAATAATTGAAGAAAAAATTGCCATATGCAAAGATAATTCGGATATCTTCATAGGAGACAACAAAAATTTTATTAATACCCATATATCCAAGCTTCTACCAGACAAAAATCTTTATTTTTTAAAAGATTCAGAAAACCTGGATACGGCAGATATTAACTTTTCTCTGTCATCTGAAATTTATAAATTTATTACAAACAAAGAGATTGAGATAAAAGCTGTAAATTTAAAAACTCTGCCCTGCAGAATGGAAAGAATCGGAAATTTCACACTGGACGGCGCTCATAATATCGCTGCTCTTTACAGAATCCAGAAATCAAAAGATAGATATGATGCCGTAATATTTTCGTGTACAAACGAACGGGATGTGGAAACATCTGTGAATATTCTTAAAACAAAAGCAAAAAAAATCTATCTGACCGAAATACCGGACAATGACAGAAGCATAGATATTTCCAATATTGACATTGACGCAGTTTACAGGATAAAAGACCCAAAGATAATAATAGACAGTTTTTTAAAACAAAATGAATTGCAAAAGGTATTAATAACAGGCTCACTGTATTTTTGTGCCTGGTGCAGAAAATATATCAAAGGTGCCGTTTGAGAAATATTATATTATTTTTGATTTTTTCTTTTTTTCTAATATCTATACCGGTTAAAGCCGAAGAAAAAGTCACCCTGGAGGCAGACAGAGTGACATCACAAGATAATAATACAGTTACAGCTGCCGGCAACGTACTGATTTTATACAAAGATATGACACTAACTGCGGATAAAGTCCGTTTTGACAGAAAGGAAAATATTGCCCGAGCATGGGACAATGTAACATTTAGAGATAAAGACAATATAATACACGCTTCCTATATTAAAATTGACCTTGACACCAGGAAAGGTTTAATCAGGGATGGCAAAGGTTTTTACAAACCTTATCACTATTTTACAGCACAAAAAATTGAGAAAATCGGAGAAAACAATTACATACTGCACAACAGTACGATTTCAAGCTGCAGCGGAGAAGTTCCCGACTGGTCTTTCAGATCGGATAAAGCCCGCATCAATTACGGAGAATATTTTACTGCAGACGATGCGACAGCCAATATAAAAAATATACCTGTACTGTATTTCCCCTATTTTATATGGCCTATCAAAACGGACAGGGAAAGTGGCTTTCTCATTCCCAATGCAGGATACAGCAGTGAGGTGGGAGCCTTCTTCACACCTAAGTATTTCTGGAATATCAGTGTGGATAAGGATGCAACATTCGGGCTGAATTATTATTCTTTCCGCGGATTGCAGTATTTGGCCGAATTCAGATATAATAAAAGCAGAAAAGAAGACATTTATCTTTACGGCGAGTATATTTACGATAGAGATTCAGAAGCTAACAAAAACAAAAGATGGAAAATCGTTAATAAAAGTAATATTTACCTGACTGATGACATTGAGTTGAGATTCAACACAGACTATGTTTCTGATTTCAGGTATAAAAGGGATTTCGACAAATACTCAATGGTTGCCTCTGAGAATGAAAACAGCGACGATGAATCCGAAAATTACTATATAAACGAAATGCGGCTGAACATTTATAAGCCTTTGGGGAATCTGTATATAAAATACAGGGATGAAATGGAATATTTTGACCGTCAGGAAGGCTTTTCCAAAAGCCATCTTATAAAACAACCAGAAGTTACTCTTGAAAAAAACTTTATGGACGCAAAGCTTTTGTATATAGATTATCATTTCGATTATAACCGTATAAAGAAAACCGATATGATTTATCAGAACGAAGAAGAAACATCGTTCAAAGAGACAACAATAAAGCGCAACAACGGTTATCTGAACTTTTATAAACCTTTCAACCTGAAGATTTTAACATTTACTCCCCATTACAGGCAGTATTACACCAGATGGTACGACTACTCCGAACAGTTCAATGTAAGTCAAACCGATGATGGCAGCCTTCTTAAATTAGATCAGGAAGGCAACGAGTTAGAAAGATATATTTACAACATAGGCTACAAAATTTCATTTAATGAAATCTATAAAAATTATAAATACTTTAAACACTCCATTTACAATACGATTGAATATTCACAGACACCTTATCTCAACCAACAGGGAATTCCCGATTTTATAGAAGACGACAGGATTGAAGAGGAAAAACGCTATACCTATACCCTTACCAACTATCTGACCTCTAAAGACTGGAACCTTAAACAATCGTTCACGCAGGGATATGATACGGCTTTAGAAAAAAACCAATGGGAACCGCTGGAGACAAAAATTAATTTTAACTACAAAGATCTGACCCATTTTTATTTTGAGAATCATTATAACTATGAAAAAAATGAAACCGAATATATGGAAAACCGTTTGAGAATCAATTATAAATCGTTTTATGCTCAAACGGAATTTATCTTTGATAAAGCAGTGGAAGAAGAGGAAAAGAATACAACCTGGCAGTCAAGTATCGGTGTCGATATTCAGCCTTTCGAGCTGGCTTTTGTGCACGAATCTTATAAAAAAATGGATGAATTTTCCTATAATTTCAAAAACTTCAAAACCCAGGAATACACTGCCAAAATAATATACAATTCGGACTGCTGGAGTCTCGGTTTCAGCTACTCCGAAGAGGAATATGAAGAAATTGCAAAGAGCGGCACCAACATTGACACAGAAAAAACTCTCTTTCTTATTGTAAAACTGAAAGGGCTCGGCGGAGCTCAGAAAGAAATTTTAAGCGGAAAATAAAAATTTATTGAATTAGGATGTGACATGTTATATCATAACAACTTTGCAAAAGGTAAGTACACTCTATTAACAAGGAAGGTCTTATAAAATTTTATAAAGCTTTTTCCATAAAAAAAATAAGCGCTTTAATTGTCTTGATGACTCTTATCTCTTTCAACGCGCACGCAGTTCTTATAACGAGTGAAGGCAGTGCAGTGATTGAAAGTGGGAATGTCGAAAAAGCAAACAATCTGGCGCTGCAAAATGCCCTGATGAACGGAATAGCCCAATATTATCAACAGTCTGACAAGACAAACATCCCGGAAATAACTCCTGAGTTTTTCAAGTTTATATCGTATTACAGAATTTTAAAAAGAGGAGTGGATAATTTTGAAATAAAATATGAAGTTGAACTGAATCTTGATGAGGTGGCAATAAGTGATTTAAAGTATTTTCTTAACAACTTTCTGCATTCAGCCGTTTACAATATAAAAATACAGGACAATACAACGCAAAGCGATTTTGTCAGTAGCTCCTACCTAAATGAAAACATCTCCGGCATTTTCAAAGAATATAACTTTACTACAAAGCACCAGCAGGAATTCAGCCTCCAGATACCTCAAGATTCCTCTTTTAAAGACTTAATAACTGTTTTCGGAATGAGTAAAGCAAAATTTCTTTTCTTTATGAAAGTCAGTACAGAATATACCAAACTTGATGAAAATTACTTATGCAGACTCACTTTACTGACAAACATATACAAAAAAGACAACAGTTTCCCGGAAATAAAATCGGTAGCTTCTTCTCTGAAAAGCACAAAAAAGGAAGCTTTTATCGACGCTTTTGAAAAAAGTTTTAACAATACACTGAAATATGTCAGAAAAAATCTAATAAAACTACCTGAGACAAACCTGCCGACTCAGGAATACCAAATAGTTGCTAAAAATTTCCCTTCACTCGGCAAAATTCAGAAACTCATGCAGAACCTAAAGGAAAAAAGAATAATTCTCGATTTCAAAGTGATTAGTTATTCCCAAAGTGATATGCAGATGGAAATATTCAGCAAATTTACCAGAAAAGATTTAATCAATAAGCTTAACCTTTATAAGGATGAATACAATTTCCTTACAGATATTAGTATGAACAACATTGTCCTCACCTTCGGGGAAAAGATGTGAATTATGATCAATAAAATTCTTGAATATATCAAGCCAAAACGAAAAATACTAATCCTGATGCATAATAACCCTGACCCGGATACCATAGCTTCAGCCTTTGCTCTGAAAACCCTTTTCAGTGCTCTTCAGAAAAAACGATGCACATTGGCCTATCACGGTCTCATAGGCAGAGCTGAAAACAGAGAGCTGGTGAAATTATGTAAAATAGATATGCACCTCTCCGCCAAACTTAATTTCGCCCGATATGACTGTCTTGTACTGGTGGATACGCAGCCCACTGCCGGTAACGTATTTATACAGAAAAAGATTTCCCCGGATATAGTTATTGATCATCATAACTTGAGATCCCATACAAAGAAAGTGGAGCTGCACGACATACGAAAAAATTACGGAAGTACAAGTACAATCATAACGGAATATTATAAACAACTGAATATTACCCCTGACACAAATACGGCCACTGCTTTATTCTACGGAATAAAAACGGACACTCTCGGATCAGGTAGAAGTAACAGCAAGGTTGATACCGAAATGATGGGATACATACTCCCAGGAATATCTCTCAACAAGCTGGCAAAAATAGAAAATCCTGAACTGCCGAAATATTATTTTAAAAATATGAAAAAAGCCACAGAGAATGCTGTTGTCATAAATGATCTTATATTCTGTAATTTGTCTGATGTTAGAAATGCCGATCTGATAGCTGAAACCTCCGACTTTTTTCTAAGAATGAGAGACATCAAATGGACGTTTGTAATTGGGAAAATCAATAATATCTGCTATTTCTCTCTAAGGTGTAAATCCACAAAACGAAAAGTCGGTCACATTGCTCTTGGACTTGTCAGAGGTATCGGAACAGGCGGCGGACACATGAAATCTGCAGGCGGTCAAATCCCTTTAAAAGAATACAATTATGATGAAATTGTCACAAAAGTAAAAGAACGCCTACTTACAAAGATATTCGGCAGCAGCGATATAGATCAAAAAAGGCTATAAATAACTTTTTGCCATTTCCTCTACCTCTACCTTCACCTTTACCTAAACATCTCTCACTCACACATAATATATTGAATTAATTATCAGAAATCATATTAATTATAATTAATATGATATTCGGAGCTGATTGTGGATCCTGTTACCCATTTTACCAGCGGTGTTGTTTTGTCAAAAACACTCGGTTTTAAAGCTAAAACGAAATCTGTTGTACTTTTCGGCAGTCTTGCTTTATTGCCTGATATTGACAACGCGATATCATTTTTCGGCACTAAAGCCGATTATTTGCTCTATCACAGAGGTTTCACTCATTCTGTCTGGGGCGGATTGATACTGGGTATTTTGACTGCATTTTTATTAAAATACATTTTTAAGAAAAGTTTTCTGTTTTCTTCAATTACCGCTGCCTCAATAATGTATACTCACATATACCTGGACTATATTACCAGCTACGGCACCCAACTGCTTGCCCCTTTCAGCAGACACAGATTTGCTTTATCATCGGTTTTCATCATTGATCCATTTTATACTTTAACACTTATAACTTTATTGATTTTTGCTTTTATTTTAAGAAGCCGTAAAACAGCAATAATTGCCTCAGCATTTCTTCTATTTTACCCCGTTGCTAACCTTGGAGTTAAATCCTTTGTGAAATCTAAGGTATCAAAATTAACGGATAACAAGGTGATAGTAACCACGACAGCTTTAACACCTCTTTATTGGAAGGTGATAATAGAAGGAAAGGATACTTACAAAGTAAAAGATGTAAAAACATACCAGAAGATAGATCCGGCAGCGTTCAAAAGTTACAGGAAATTTGATAAAGAAAGTACTGCTTACAATTTCAGCAGTAAATTCTTAAAGACTTATCTCTGGTTCGTGGATTATCCGGTTATTGTTAAAGGCGGAGGAAAATACGATTTTGAGATTTTCGATTTGAAGTTTATGCTTAACGAAGATATATTTGGTAAACATAATCATAAAGCTTTTGCACTTCAATTTAAAACAAATGGTAATGGGGAATTAACCGAATACAGCTTTAATTAGACACCGCCGAGATAAGCTTTCTTTATGTCATCATTGTTCAAAAGGTCTTTGGCATCACCTGACAACCTGATTTTCCCCGTCTCCATAACATAACCTTTATCCGCAATCTGAAGAGCAAGGTTAGCGTTCTGCTCCACCAGCAGTATTGTAGTTTTACTTTCACGATTAATCTGTTTAATAATGTCAAAAATCTGTCTCACAATAATAGGTGCAAGACCCAATGAAGGCTCATCAAGGAGCAGTAATTTAGGCTTTGACAAAAGAGCCCTTGAGATTGCCAACATTTGCTGTTCTCCACCACTTAGTGTTTCTCCCAATTGATTTTTTCGCTCAGCCAGCTGCGGGAACAAATCATACACATATTCAATATCTTTTCTGATTTGCTCTTTATCGCGTCTGAGAAAAGCTCCAAGGTCAATATTTTCACTTACCGAGAGATGAGGAAAAATATGTCTGCCTTCAGGTACCTGACAAACACCCAGCTTTACAATCTCATCCGGCTTCATCAAATGAAGGGGTGTTTTATTATAAAAAATTTCACCTGTCTGCGGAGGAACTATTCCGCTGATTGTCATGAGTGTTGTGGTTTTCCCGGCACCGTTTGCTCCCAGGAGGGCTACAATTTCACCCTCTTTTACTTCAAGGCTTACATCATGCAAAGCCTGTATATTTCCGTAAAAAGTATTGACATTATTAAGCCTGAGCATCGATGTCTTCTCCGAGATAAGCTTTTATCACATCAGGATTTTCTTTTATTTCACCAGGAGGACCCTCGGCAATCCTTTTGCCGTAATCCATTACTGTAATCCTTTCAGAAATTTTCATTACCATACCCATATCATGCTCTATAAGCAAAACAGAAATATTTTCTTCATCACGCAGCATCTTTATAATCTCTATCAAATTGTCCGTTTCCTGAGGGTTAAGTCCGGCAGCAGGCTCATCCAGCAGTAAAACCTTAGGCTCCGTTGCAAGAGCCCGCGCAATTTCAAGTCTCCTTTGAGCCCCGTATGGCAGATTTTCAGCAATTTCATTGGCAAACACGTCCAGACCAACTCTTTCAAGAATATGATAGCTATAAGAGGCTGACTCATACTCTTCCCGGATTATACGTTTGTTTCTCATCAGAGCAGAGAAAATATTTGCATGGGTTCTGCAGTGTCTGCCTATCATGACATTTTCAAGAACCGTCATCCCTTTAAAAAGCCTGATATTCTGAAATGTTCTGGCAAGACCCAATTCGGTAACCTTATTAGGCTTAAGACCATTTATACGTTTTCTATTATCTCCGTCAGTATATACATAGATGTCCCCACCGGTGGGTTTGTACATACCGGTCACACAGTTAAAGAACGTAGTCTTGCCTGCACCGTTCGGGCCTATGAGAGCAACAATTTCTTTTGAGTAGATATTAAAATCAATATTGTCAACCGCTCTTAAGCCTCCGAAATCCATCGTTAAACCGTTTATCTCAAGAAGAGGCTGCATTTTGTCTCTCCTTTAATTCTTTTTTGGACATAGACTCAAGGTTATACCGCCTTCGTTTACTCTTAATCAGTCCCTGAGGTCTGAAAACCATCATAAGAACCATGGCACCGCCGAAAATCAACATTCTGTACTCAGAAAAAGCCCTTAGATATTCAGGAAGAAGTATCAAAATAAGTGCACCGAGAATAACACCCGGAATACTGCCCATACCACCTAAAACAACTATGGAAAGAATTATGGCTGATTCCAGAAATGTAAAACTGGCCGGATTAATAAATGTGGTTTTTGCTGCAAAGACAGCCCCCATGAACCCTGCCCATGTTGCTCCAAAAGCAAAAGCCGAAAGTTTTGTTTTTGTTTTATCCACACCCATGGCCTGGCAGGCTATTTCATCCTCTCTCAAAGCCACCCATGCTCTGCCTATCCGTGAATTCTGCAATCGATTTGTAAAAAATATAGTCACAAGGACAAAGAAAAATACAAAATAGTATATTGCATTTATACTGCCCATAATACTTAAATCAAAACCAAAATTGGGCCTGTTTATACCGGCAATACCGCTGGGACCATGAGTAAACTCACCCCAGTTTTCCAGCACCAGACGTATTATTTCACCAAAGCCTAAAGTAACAATGGCCAGATAATCACCTCTGAGCCTTAGTACGGGGAAACCGAGTAAAATACCTGCCAAAGCACCCAGTATACCGGCAAGAGGAAGTGCAATCCAGAAACTTATGTCATAATTAAAATTAAGAAGAGCATAGGTATAAGCACCTACTGCATAAAAAGCCACATAACCCAAATCAAGCAGGCCGGCAAAACCTACAACGACATTGAGTCCCAATCCCAGGATTACATAAATAAGAGCTGTGGTCATAATTGTGACCTGATATGCCGAAAATAACTTCGGAAACAGCAGAATAAAAATTATTAAAGCTACAACTACAGGTATAAAAACCTTTTTATTTTCTATCAAATTATCATAAAAAAGTTTTGATAATGCGTCCTTATAATCCTGTCTTCTTTTTGTGGCTTTCTTATTGTGCATAAACCTCCACAGAAAAGAGAGAAAAAAAGATCCGAGACCTACCAAAACAAGATTTTCCCATCTCCATATAATGGTATTTTCAATTGTGTTTACTTTTATTACCATAATAGGAAAAGTCAGAAACATAAACCAAATGGAAACAAGCAGCGATTTTTTTATCTCAGAAAACATTTTTACACCTTCTGATCCGTCTTTTTACCCAATATTCCGCTGGGTTTAAAGATAAGAATCACCACAAGCAGTAT
Organism: Flexistipes sp.; assembly: GCF_036172515.1. Classification (NCBI taxonomy): domain Bacteria; kingdom Pseudomonadati; phylum Deferribacterota; class Deferribacteres; order Deferribacterales; family Flexistipitaceae; genus Flexistipes; species Flexistipes sp. Next base: position 38,655 of record NZ_JAXKVW010000006.1, on the reverse strand, counting down.
GAAGGCAAAAACATCCTGATAATCACTTGAAATATATCCTGTGGAAAAACTCTCCGTCCATCCAAGTATCAGGGCACCCAACACCGCCCCAGGAACACTGCCGATACCACCTAATACAGCTGCAGTGAAAGCTTTGATTCCTGCAATAAAACCGATATAAAAATTTATCTGACCTATATGATTGGCAATTAAAACACCGCCGAGTGCTGCAAGAGCAGATCCGACAACAAACGTGGTTGAAATTACTCTGTCCACATTTATCCCAAGCAAAAGAGCCATCTTTTTATCCTGAGCGGTAGCCCTCATTGCCTTACCCATACGGGTAAATTTAATGTATAAGGACAGCAGCAACATAGCAATAAATGTTGATATGATTATAACAAGTCCGGAAGAAGACAAAATATGATTATAAGGTTCCATAAATTTAAACTGTCCTATAAGGGAAGGAAACGGCAGGAAATCAGATGTCTGTGCCAGCAAAACATAATTCTGCAGAAATATCGACATGCCGATTGCACTTATCAGTGCTGAAAGCCTCGGAGCATTTCTCAAAGGCTTGTAGGCAATTTTTTCAATAGTATAACCGTAGGCTGAAGAATAAAGTATGGCCACAAGAGTCACAATGATAAAGATAGCGACAACCGGTAAATTAAAAACGGATAAAACTCCAGCCGCAATAAGGGCAGTAAAAGCCCCTATCATGTAAATTTCCCCATGGGCAAAGTTAATTAATTGAATAATGCCGTAAACCATAGTATATCCGAGAGCTATCAATGCGTAAATACTACCTTTGGTAAGGCCGGCAAAAAACAGCTGAAGAAAGTATTCCATTGTGAAATCCCCTTTTATTCAGTTACCTAAAATAAAACCGGGCTAAAAAGCCCGGCAGAAATTATTGAATTTTAGTAATTTAACTCTACGTACTCGCCGTCCTGTACCTGATAAACAGAAAAGCCGACACCAATTGCATCACCATTTTCATCAAACTTAATTTTACCAAGAGGAGTTTCCACATAGTTAGTTCTCATAGCCTGCATAACCTTCTGCGGATCTGTGGAATCAGCATTGTCTATAGCATTCAATATAGCTTGTGCTGCAGCATAACCGTTAAGATAAAACGCACCTGAATGCTCGCCATATTTTTCCATATGTTTCTTTTCCGCTTCTTTTGCCAACGGATTACTAGAGACATCTTTCGGACCGGTTGCATAGACGCCTTCAGCATATTTACCGGCGACTTTTATAAAAGTTTCATCCTTTACACCATCATCGGAGATAAAAGGGATGTCCATTTCCTTTTTTCTCATCTGTGTGACAATCTTGGAAGCTTCGGGATGATAACCTCCAAAAATTACACCGTCTGCGTTAGAATTTTTTATTTTCTGAACAATGGCTGAATAATCGAGAGCACCCGGCGTTACACCTTCAAATAAAGCAACGTTAACGCCTTCAGTTTCCTCTATAAATTTTTTGGCAAACTGAGCCAGCCCTTTACCGTAATCACCTTTATCATGTATTACCGCAATATTTTTAAGCCCCAGTTCGTCAACTGCAAAATCCACCTCAAGTCTGGCCTGTGCATCATCAGGAGCAATTGTCCTGAAAAAGTTAGGATAATTTCCGCTCTGTGTAAGAGCAGGGTTGGTTGCAGAAGGAGAAATAACTGGAATCATCTGTGAAAGATAGATAGAAAGTGCGGCTTTTGTAGCACCGCTGCATATATGGCCGACAACAGCGTCAACACCTTGTGACATCAGCTTAGTTGCCGCATTAACAGCTTTTTCCGGCTTACACTCGTCATCCTCTACAAGCAGCTCGATTTTCTTTCCGTCGATACCACCGTTCTTATTATATTCATCTACAACAAACTGTGCTGCTCTTACAGTGGGAATACCGTATGATGCCAAATCCCCTGAATGAGCACCGGCAACTCCCAGCTTAATTGTATCCGCAGCAAAAACGGATATAGACATTGTTAAAACGAAAATAATTGCCAAAAAACCTTTAAAACCAGTATTCATAACATTACCTCCCAATTTTTTGTTCATTATTTTAAAACTTTCCTATTTTAAATTAATTAATGCAAACATGCTGTTCAGTCAAGCTATATTTTGTTTTTTCAATTTAAAAATATCCGATGTTTCTCTGAGGATATTTCATTTAACAAATCAATTCATAAAAAGGCAAACCTTAACATACAGGAGTTCAGCCCTTTGAAAATTTTGGAAAATTGAAAAAAATCATATCTGGGTTGATATTAGGATTTATCTCTAATATAATATTTTATGAATGATAAATTACCTTTAGATAAGCTAAAATATCAAAGAGATTTTAGAAAAAGTCTTGAACCAAGGTCAAAGGAATCTCAAAAACATGAATTTACTCTTATTAAAATGAAACAAAGGGATGAATGACTTTTAACTGAGGTCAAATGTAATTACAATCATACATTTATATTTAAAAAAAGTGTAAAACAGAATTGATGCCAAATTTTATTTTTCGGCAAAAGATATATAACATAAAATGATATTTTTATTTTCTATACATTAGAGGAGTTTTTTTATTTATAATTCAAGTTTCGCACTTGCGCCTTCAGCAAGTTTTTTGCTCGCCTTGTTAAGTGCTGGCACTGCAACCCGGCAAAGCCGGATTTAACAGGGCAGGGAATTTGCCCTTGGGCGGAGGCGAAGCAACCTCTATACTTTTCTTGTTTTGAGATTGCTAAAACCCTGTCTTAATAGGTTTTCGCAAGGATACCTATGGCTAGCACCAGTCTGAAAGACTGGTAAATATGTTTAGCATTCTATATATTCGCCTTAGACGAATACATACGTTTTTTTCTGTCATATCAGCCGAAAATGGAAAGATCTGTTACTTCTGTTTAAATATGCTAAACATATATGAAATTGTGCTTCAATAAAAAACAAGCCTGATAATAAAGGAAATCAGCCCTTTAAAATTTTTCGTGTGATGTGATTTGCGAGTTCGTTCATTTTCGTATTTCTGCCGAATGTAAAAGAGAGGATTTTTAAACCGGCAAATAAAGTCACCAGAGGCAAAAGGATCGACTCAAGAGTAAAAATCACTATCAAATTCATTATTTTATCATAATACTCTTCAGCAGCATTTTTTAGATTTTCCACTCTTTCCTTAACACTTAACATGCTTTTCATATCGCCAAACCAGCCCGAGGATTCAATCTCATTTTTACTATCGTGTTGTTTAAGAAAAGTCTGTGCCTGTTCGTAATCGGGCTTCAGATAATTATTATGCATCAGATCACCAATCGCAGCCTGAGCAGGTATCCAACAAATCAGTATCAGCCCTAAAAAAGCAAATTTCAGAAAAATATTAGAGTAGTTGAACACCTTTTTCCACCATATACATAACAAAAAGAATAAAGAGGAAAAAGCCAACAGAAAAAAACCGATAGATTGGAAAATCTCAAACAATATTTTCTCCACCCCGATAACGGTAAAGCACAAAAGCATCAGCCAGGAAAAACGTTCAACCATATCATTGAGCGGATCGAGAAATTCACCCGGTGAAAATTGTGCGCTGACTCCTACTCCCATTTCCAAATCAGCATCCTGAAGGAAAGAAACCAGCGCATTCACACCTCTCGATACGGCAAAGGAAACAGCTGTCCTTTCCATATTGGTATCAAGATATTCAGTGGTTCTTTCAACAAGCACCGTTTTTCTTATCTCAGGCTTTGTAATTGCAAAAACAGAAAAGAACAGTAAAGCGGCCAATAATACACTCAGAATTATTTTTCCAGGCATTTAATCTCCAGATAAGATGAGATAATATATTTATATAATTTTAAATGAACAGAACAAATTATTCAACACTTCCATTAATAAAACTGTTTGTAGAAGTATGAATCACTTTTATTATCCAAATAACATAGTTTGCAGCAATCAGATGTGAATGGTATAATAAATAATATAATTTCCAGGTGGGTGAGTATTTATGAATTTTAAACAGATAAGCATCCCTTGTATCGTCATTTTTATGTTTTTTATTGCAGTAAATACTGTCACTGCAAACGATAAAATGCTTAAACTTGAGAAAGCCTGCAGTAATGGATTTGCAAAAGCATGTGCAAATTTGGCTTATATGTATGAAAACGGCCGGGGAGTAAAACAAAACTATGCCAAAGCTGTTGAGTTGTATCAGAAATCGTGTGAAAGCGGCATTATCGAAAGCTGCTACAACCTGGCACTTATCTATAACAAAGGCAGAGGTATAGAGCAAAACAATCAAAAAGCTGCAAAGTATTATAAAATGGCCTGCAGTAATGGAATTTCAAACGCATGTCTGAACCTTGCATATATGTATGAAAACAGTCAGGGAGTTAAGCAGGATTATGCTGAAGCAGAAAAATTGTACAGAAAAGCATGTGATACGGGAGCTTTAAACGCATGTTTTAATTTAGCCGTCATGTATGACACTGAAAAAGTGGCAGCAAATGATTACTCTGAAGTTATAAATTTATACACTAAAACCTGTGACGGCAAAAATGCAAAAGGATGTTACAATTTGGCTGCAATATATTACAACGGCAAATCTGTTAAAAGAAATTTAGAAAAAGCGAAAAAATTGTTCAAAAAGGCCTGCGACATGAATCTTCAAAAAAGCTGCGAAGCCTATAACATGTTAAAGAAACAAATGAAAAATAATTAAGAAAACTATAAATTTTAACAGGTTGATACAAAAATGTTGTTAGAATGATTTTTTTTATCACAATCCGAAACTCGAATGGCTAACATACTGTTAGTAAAAGGAAAAATAATCGGGGCGAGAGGATTTGAACACAAATAAATGGTTACACAAGAGTAATTTAGATGCTTTAAACATATGTCAGATAAGACTTTGGTATAATCCTCTCTAATCTCGGGTTATCCTATATAACCCATTTTTATCACAATTTTATCACAATCAAAAAATCAAATACACCACGGAGGCCTAAAATATACCCATATATTAATATTTCAGTTAAATTACATTAATATAAATTTCAGTTTTCAAAGTTTAATAAATCTTCAATATCTGAGTAATAACGTTTAAATTGATTTTGATGATTTGTTAATCTTTGTTCTTCTTGAAGATAAGAATCTCCTGCTTCCCACACATCTGGTACTCCAGCCTCAACAAATATATCTTTGAAACTCTTGCCATTTATTTTTATACAGTTTTCAGATAAACACATCTTAAACCACCATTCTTTACTATCTTGAATCATATTATTAAACAAAATCTTTGCATCTGTAGGTTCAATTCCTTCTTTACCAAGCTTTTCATAAATATCGGGTTTTTTTGTTCTTACAATTGACATTAAAATTATTCCTGCAGCTGGGTATTCTTCTAAACTCTTGTCACCTTCATCAGTTCCTAAATAATGGCTTAATACTCGTAATGCCTCATGTGTTTGGCGTGGTGTAAGTTCTAAAGAATTTATTAATTCAGTTATTCTCATACCATGTTCTATTATGCGCCAACAATTTCGTATATGATTTTGCTGTAGGTAATATTTTGTGAGTTCTCTGCTTAGTTTTTTGTTGGCATCAGCAGTGGGTTTAGGTAATAGAATTTCTCGTTGAACAAACTTTCTATAATATTCAGGAAAATCCATATCATTACCAAATGCAACTTTAGCAGTGCATTCTAATTGATTGCGGTCTACAGCCAAGATAAATGCAATACCCTTAATATCAAAAACATGCTTTATGGTTTCAAGGTAAGAAATGGCGTAATCAGGTCTGCAACGGTCCAATTCATCAATAAAAAATATAATACTCAGCTTATCCTCAGATATAAACTCTTTTATGATTTCTTTGATTTCCTCAAGGGCATTCTTCTTTTGTTCATAGACTTGAAAAGGACTTGGCAAGGCAAGTTCCTCAGGATATTTTAACACTTCTGATATATCCATTCCTGTATGTTTTTTAATAGCTTGATTGGCCATTCCTAAACTAATTTTTTTTATTACTTTCTTTAATTTGTTACCTTCCTTGCTGTTAACGCCAAATTCTTCGATTAATGAAGAAACAAGAGAAATAAATGGATCCCCACAATAATCATCTTTCCATGCATTAATTTTAACTACTGTCGGTTTATTACCAAAACAACTTTCTTCTTTATCAATTCTCTTTTTCCACATTTTAAGAAATGTGGTCTTTCCTGAACCAAATGAAGCATTGAGACTTATTACAAGACTTTCATCAAAAAATAGGTGTTCAACTTTAATGTATTTTTCTAATCTCTCAGCGAATGGTTTTAATTCAAGCTTATCATAACTTTCAAAGGTTAGGTTTGCATCATCCATTTTCTCACCTCGCTATAATCAATATCATTACCAACAAACATAAGCTTATGTTACCATATTATAAAGATATCATCAAAACAATCATAAACAAAATTGGATTTCCCCTTGACTTATACGAACGGTGCCATAAATTAATTATAGTTTCTACTATTCTGATAAAGTCATACCATGGAGTTATATCAAAAATCAAAATTCATCAACTACAGTTGATGAACAGCAAAGCTGTAAATCACAATAACAATAAATCACACAAAGACATATTTTTTACGTTCACCTTACCAAAGGTGAATGTAAAAAATATAAGATACGCCTAAGCCTTTATTCATGGGTTTTACAAGCAAGCCATTATCTACATAAAAAACATAAAATTCACAGTTATGTCATTGTATCAGGCCTTACAAAGTGTCCCGATATAATGCCAGTCGGTTGCTACGCCATTCATGACTGTGTCTAAATCCTTTAAATCTCACTATCGGAGAAGTGAGTTAATATAGATGATACAAGGCTTCTTGGTGCCTGAAACCAGGAGGATTCGCTAACATACATTCCTTGTAGCGTATTATCTGTAAAAACTCACACAAGAAAATCTCTTTTGAGCTGATGAGCTCAAATTTTTATTTGTTACGTATTAATTAAAGAGAGAGGTGAAGTATGTCAAAAACAAGGCGTAATTTCAACGGGGAAAAGGATTTATCACGGAAAGCTGCAAGTTTCCGCATGGCAATGGAAGTTGTAAAGTCAAAGAATGAAGAAACAATGCAAAAATCAGCACAAGCTATTCGCTTGTTAGCCGATTTTGCCAAGGAAGAATACGGTTTGAAAAATCTTGCAAAGCTTGATTCTGAACAGATGTCTGATTTTGCAAATTATATTCAGGAAAGGTTGGACAACAATGAAATATCTGCGGGGCACGCTACAAATATTATTTCATCATTAAACACAATTTTTACATATTATTACCGTACCGATCTCAATATTTCAGCTAAAGAATATGGGTTAAACAGAGGCTCAAGATTTGATAATGTCGATAAGAGTATTACTGATTATACGCATCAAAAATTATCAGAATTTTTAACAGATAAATATTTATCAACTGGTGATATAAAATATGAAGCTCTACGAATCCAAACTGAGCTGCAAAGACAGTTGGGGCTTAGATTTAAGGAATCGGCCCTCTTTACTGGCAAAGAACTGCATAAAAACGGTACTATAGATATACTGAGGGGAACAAAAGGTGGCCAGTTAAGAACATTAAGAGCTTTCGAGAAACAGAAAGAATTAATAAACTCAGTAAGAGCATTCCGCAAAGAATTTCGGCTTAATAATTCTTTAATTCCTGATAACTACAGATATAAGGACTGGAAAGCATTTTCATATAATGTGATAAGAAACTTCAGGGAAGAGACAGGTATAAAATACAACTTCCACGGGGAAAGGCATCATTATGCACAAACAAGGTATATAGAGCTCACAGGACATGAGCCGCCTGTTAAACGTGACGCTTTTGAGGAAAATCCCGTTAAAAAGGAAAAAGATTTAGAGGTTAGGCTACAAATCAGCGAAGAATTGGGTCATCATCGCGTAGATATTACCAGTTATTATCTTGGCAAATAAATACATAAGAATAAAAGGGGGAAATAATTATGAAAAAAACATTGGAAAGTGAGTTTGAAAGAAAGTGTAAACTGAAGGGAACGAAATCTTCTGTAGAGCAGGCAAGACGGCTTATAAAAGAATTTTTTGTATTTATACAGAAGAATTATTTTGAAGTTACAGATCTGGAAAGCATAAACTACGATCACAAAAACGCTTATTACAAGTACCTAATAAGTAAGTGTCAGCAGGGGTCTCTGTCTAAGTATTATCTGCAACAAAATCTTTATGATATGAACAAGTTTTTCAAAGCGATTGAAAGACGGGAATTATGTTATAATGTGACAAAGATAATAGGATCAATCGATGGCAAGAAAAAAATATATGTAACAAAAAATGAGTATGAAAGTATAAAAAAATGGCGCAGAAAATATGGGGAAGTCTTGCCTCCCGAGTAAATATTTATGCTGCCATAAATTTCTTCTTGACTCTTTCAAAACATGTCATAACTTGTTTTAAAGTAACACCTTCTACTTCTAAGATCAAATCAAATAATATTAGTGTGTCCAAAAACGGATATTTTTCTCTTTTGGATTAAATTTTTCACGATATTTAAATCGTGTAAAGCCAATCTACAAACCAAGCTCAAAGCTTCACATACTTTATCCAGAGAAAGTATTATAAAGTACTGTACTTTATAATATAGTATTTGTGCGTGGTTATACAAAAATAAAAATATTTCGGTGAGTATAACTGTCTGCGCAGAATAAATTTTTAAGGGATGATTATCCCTTTTTCTTGAGAAAGAGGGGGATAATCGTATGAAAAATCCTTGCAAAAGCAATTATGGATATAGTATTAAGGAAACAGGCAACAGGTTGATTGAAAATTTAATAGGCGCCGAGGGATTGGTAGCAGAGGCAAATGAAAGATATTTCAGGCAAATCTCTGTTAACGGCAAGACTGCCCTTATCGATGTAACCGATGAAATTCAGCGTCTTCAAAAAGTGGTATCAGAACACGTGACTGCGGAAACTGACGGTGAAACACTACTGACAACTGATGAAATGGCAGAAATTATCAAGTGGAACCCGCAGTCATTGAGAAACACCAAGTTTAAGAAGAAGCTGAGGAAAGGTTATCATTACATCTATGTAGGCAGAAATGTCCGTTTTATTAAGGAGAGGATGCTTGAGTATTTCGGCCTCCGTGGTGAACGGAGGTAGTTTATGGGTGTATATGCGAGAAATAATAAACTGTGGATGAGTTTTACATATGACGATAGACAATACCGCATTCCGCTTGGATTGGATGACACAAAGAAAAACAGGGCATTGCAACAAGCGAACCACACCATCATCAAACATGAAATATCAGAAGGCACGTTTATCCTGGAAAAGTGGTTCCCTGAATATAAGAAAAGCAGGACCAGAAGGGTTAAGGCATCCAAATATTTCCATGAAGTAATGGAAATGTATATGAAAAGACAGAAGACCCTTTTAAAGCGAACCACCTTTAAAGGCTATGAACACAACTCCAAAAAAATATTGGAATTTTTCGAAGGCAGAAAAATCAACAATATCGATTTGGCCGATCTTGATGATTTCGTATTATTTCTCAAGGAAGAATACGAATTGTGCAACAAGGCTGTAAATAATCATCTGATAATACTCAGAGGTGTTCTTGAGTATGCCAGAAAAAGAAACTATATCGCCGAAGACCTGAAAAAGGAGATTAAGAATTTAAAGGTGGAAAACCCTGAAATCCATCCGTTTGAAAAAGAAGAGGTTATCAGGATACTCGATCACTTATCAGAAAACCACCCACATCACATCTATACAATGTTTGTTGTACTGTTTTTCACAGGGATGAGAATAGGCGAAGTGCTGGCCATGAAGTGGAAATATCTTAATCTGGATAAGGGTTACTATTTTACGAAAGAGAGAATAACGGGCGGTGATCTGGATACAGTTAAAACCAAGAGGTCTAAACGGTATGTAAAGCTTTCAAAGAAAGTAATAAAAGAGTTAAGAAATTATCAGGCTTTTGTTGAATCGGGCAATGAGTTCATGTTTATCAACAAATACGGTATGCCTTATCACAGTTCGGCCAAAATCAAAAAGTCATATTGGCTGCCGACATTGAAAGCATTGAATATTCCCTACAGGATAATTTATCAGACACGTCACACCTATGCGTCACTGGCATTGGAAGCGGGTGACAGGATAGGATTTGTGGCTAAGCAGTTAGGTCATCAGAATTTCGAGACACTTTTTAAAGTTTATGCAAATTTTATGGAAAATGAGGATTATGAATCGAAGTTTGATGACTATCTGATAGCCTGATTTATCACAATTTTATCACAATATAAAAACCGATTGCCTAACTTTCTGTTAGCAAAGAAGAAAATGGTCGGGGCGAGAGGATTTGAACCTCCGACCCTCGGTTCCCAAGACCGATGCGCTGCCAAACTGCGCTACGCCCCGAATGAGTCGCATCTTATATTATAAATTTTATTATTTGTCAAATACTTTTTACGCAAGTCCAAAACTTGGGATTAGATGAAAACTATTGAAGATGAATGTGTTATATTGTAATATAAAATAACATTAAGAGGGAGTACAATGGGCAAAACAAACGAAAAAACATTGAAAGTCAGAAGTCTAACTATCGATGATTTGGCGCCAGTATACCATCTGGGAGAAAAAATTTTCACACTTCAGAGTTTTCCCAATTTATACAGAGTTTGGGATGAGTATGAGGTGGTAAATTTTTATACTAACGATCCTGAGAGCAGCTTCGTAGCTGAAATAAATGGAAATATAGCAGGATTTATCCTTTCTTATATTGTCAATAAATCTCCCAAAAAGTATGGATACCTTGTATGGATGTGTGTTGATCCTGAATTTGAAAGCAAAGGGATAGCATCCAAACTGTTTGACGAATTTAAAAAATATATGCTGGAAAATGACGTAAAGGTTCTTCTCGTTGATACCGAAGCTGATAACAAAAAGGCTTTGAGATTTTTCATGAAAAAAGGTTTTGCCAAACCTAATGAGCAGATATATCTTACTTTAAACCTTGATGAGGCGGTGCCGGATAATGATAAACAGTGAAAGATTGCAGAAACTGCTCACAGAGATGATAGATATTTACAGCCCCTCCGGAAAGGAAACTGAGCTGACCGATTTTCTTCAGGCTTATCTGAAAAAGCACAATCTTCCCTATGAATTTCAGGAAGTTGAAAGTGAAAGGGGCAACATTATTGTAATGCCGGAATCAGGAGAATGCGACACAATTTTTGTTGGGCACATAGATACCGTTCCGGCTTTCGACTATGAAAATTATGAATCGGATATTTATGAAAATGAAATTTACGGATTGGGAGCCGTTGACATGAAAGGCGGATGCGCCGCCATGATTGAAAGCTTTCTATCTTTTCAGGAAAATAATAAGAAGGATTTTACCGCTGGGTTAGCACTGGTAGTTGGTGAAGAGGAATCCGGAGACGGTGCATATGCATTATCAAAAGACTACTCCTTTCGCTGGGCAGTCATAGGCGAGCCTACTAACCTGCAGCCGTGTTATGGGCATTTCGGTTATGTAGAAATTGCACTTGCCGCTTACGGGCAGAAGGTTCACGCCTCTCTTTCCAAACCCGATAAAAATGCCGTGAAAAAAATGATGGATTATTTGAATATTATAATCAATTACATAGAGAAAGATGTAAGCGATATCATTTACAACATAAGAGACTTGAGCAGCTCCCAGGCCGGTTTTGCCACACCGGACAGATGTGAAGCATATCTGGATTTGCACCTACCCACACGATATCCCATTGGTGTGCTGACCGCCGAAATTGAAGATCTTATTTTCAGAAGCTTTAAAAATAACGAAGTAAATTACTCCCTTGAAACAATTCACCACGGTTTTGAACTGACAGAAAAAGGTATGCTGCCTCAGCTTATCAAGCAAGTTTTTGAAAAACATAAATTTGAGTATAAGCCCTTCTTTTTTAAAAGTGATTCCGATGCCCCCATTTTATGGCAGTCAGGTATTAAGCCTATTATTCTCGGTCCGGGTGATATTTCATATGCACATACAAAAGAGGAATATATTAATTTCAATGAGGTTGAGAAAGCTGCAGAAACTTACCTCTCCATTATGAATGAATTGTAAAAAACCGTGATGCGTGATGGGTGACGGGGAGGTAGTTAAGGTGCTAACCGCGCCCACAACATTTTATTTTGTTATTTCACTTAAAACATCTCCCTTTAGACCGGGCTCTTAAGTTTTAACCCAAATTGATAACCTCTGATTGTGAAAAATCTATACTCCACTGTGCATTTTTTTCACACCTTAATTTTGACTACTTTGCAATTTATCTTTTATTATCATACAATTACTCAACATGACACTTTTTGGCATGTTTTATGCCATTATATCTGTGAAGCTAATAAACAAAAAGGAGGAAATCATGAAAAAATTAGCTGTAATTTTAGGTGTTTTAGCATTGGGAGCTACAATGGCATTTGCTTACGGCCCGGGAATGGGAAGTGGCTACCACAACGGAATGATGGGATATCAAGGCGGCATGATGGGATATCAAGGCGGCATGATGGGATATCAGGGACAGCCTTATGGCGGCCCCGGCTACCACAGAGGTGGACCAGGTTATGGAAGAGGAATGATGCCCGGATACAATTGCCCCGGCCCTTTTTATGGTAATCAGCAGGTGAATCAGCTTACCGAGAAAGAGGCGACAAAAAAGGTTGAAGAATTTCTGTCAGTAAATTTAAAAGGGTTTGAAATTGTAAATCAGGAACAGTTTAATATGCCCAGAGGAACAATGTATCAGTACACAGTACAGGATGAAAATAAAAACAATTTTCTCATAAGAGTAAACCCTTTCGGGTACGTAGTAGGACCTATGCCAATTTACAACAACAATCAGTAAAAAGGGAGGGGAGTTCCCCTCTCTTTAATCCTCAGGCAGAATGAAGGACTTTTTACCGTATTTTTGTCTGAACCTGTTGAGTAAATTATAAACTCTTTCTTTTTTTATCAGATATTTTTCTATTTTATATTTACCTGGTATATCGGCAAGAAGAAAAGCTAACAGTATTGTCAAAAGCCCCTGACCGGGGACAACAAGAAGAATAATACCTAAAAAAAACAACAAAAGTGCAGCGGCATTCCTAAGTGCCATTTTCACATAATATACTGCAATATCCCTTTTTCGTGAAAAATACTCTTTTTTGGAAGAATAACTGAAGTAATCATGTGGAATTTTCAAAATAACATATGGAACCAAAATAATACCTATTAAAAAAAACAAAACAGAGAAAGCCGCAGCATAGAATATAAATGTTTCATTCTGCAGAAAGTTGAAAATATCCATATTAATCTATTGTAAATCCTTCATATTTATTGCTAAAGGATTCCTCAAAATATTTATTTCCTCACCGGAAACATCCACAATCGTCGAAGGCGTATTTCCCCGTGATGAAGGTTCTTCATATAAAAAATAATCTATATCATTTTTAAAAATTTCAAAAATATTTCTGAATTCTCCATTGTAAACCTCCCCGGATAAATTTGCACTCGTAGCTGTAAAAGGGGTATGCATCATACTGATAGCATCCCTGAGCCATTTTTTATCCGGAAGCCTTACTGCGATTTTGCCGTTATTAACAGCATACGAATAGCCCTCAAGTTCAGTCTCCAAAATAAAAGTGAAAGGACCCGGCCATAACTTATCAAGGATTCTTTTCGTTTTATTCGTAAGGGTAATCTTCAAATCATCCATCTGCTTAAAATCAGATATCAATACAGGAAAAGGTTTATTAGCCTCCCTACCCTTTATTTTGCTTATTTTCTCATTGGCAAAAACATCAAAAAACTCAGCACCTATACCATAAATGGTATCTGTGGGAAAGATTACCGGAGAGTGAGACGACACTGCTTTTTTAAATACTTTAACAGCATCTGCCGTATCTGCTTTCATTATAAGCAACTGTCAGCCTCTATTTTTCAATCTCCTCTGAATTTCCTCATCATCCTTATAAACCTTCTCTGCCATCTCTTTTTTATAATCAAGCAGTTTTTTCTCCAATATTTCATCACCGGCACTAATAATCTGTACGGAAAATATTGCAGCGTTTTTAGCACCGGCCTTGCCAATAGCCATTGTTGCCACAGGTACGCCTCCGGGCATTTGAACCATTGATAAAAGAGCATCCATTCCCTGCAGTGATGTTGATGCCACTGGTACTGCCAATACCGGAATATATGTTTCACTGGCAACCACCCCTGCCAGATGAGCTGCTGCACCGGCTATAGCAACAATCACTTTCACTCCCCTGTGTGGAGCATTTTTTACCCAATCAGCTGTTTTTTCAGGAGTTCTGTGGGCGCTGGAAACGGTAACTTCCCATTCCACACCAAACTCGTCCAAAGTATCCATGACTTTTTCCGCAATTTCGATGTCAGATTTACTTCCCATAATTATGCCGACTTTGCTCATTTCATCCTCCCAAGGGCTTTATTTCCTATATCTTTTCTGTAATGCATATTTGAAAAACGTATTTTTTCCACAGCGTTATAAGCCTTCTCTATAGCATTCTGAAGTCCGCCCCCTTTAGCAGTGACACCAAGAACACGACCACCGGAAGTAACCAGTTTGCCGTTCACTTCAGCAGTTCCTGCATGGAATACTTTAACATCTTCAATCGTCTCTGCGTCTTCAATACCTGTAATCTCACAACCCTTATTGTAAGCTTTGGGATAACCTCCTGAAGAAATCACCACACAAACTGATGGTTTCTCATTCCATTCAATATTTACAGAATCAAGTTTTTCTTCAATACATTTGCTAATCACATCTGTAATATCCGATTCCATTCTGTAAAGTATGGGCTGTGTTTCCGGATCTCCAAACCTGCAGTTAAATTCAAGAACCTTAACTCCGTTATCAGTTATCATTAATCCGGCATAAATAATTCCTTTGTAGATAATACCGCGCTTTTTAAGCTCATTTATGAGAGGATTGGCAACATTTTCAGTAACATAATCCATAATATCCTGGGTGACAACCGGTGCCGGGGAATATGCTCCCATACCCCCTGTATTTGGCCCTTTATCTCCGTCAAACACAGGTTTATGATCCTGGCTGGATTGAAGAGGTAAAATTGTATTGCCATCTGTAAAAGCAAGATATGACGCTTCTTCTCCACTCAAATATTCTTCAATAACGACCGAGCTGCCGGACTCTCCGAATATTTTATCAACAAGTATATTTTTAAGTGCCCCTTTTGCCTCTTGCCTTTCAAAAGCAACAGTAACGCCTTTACCTGCTGCCAGACCGTCAGCTTTTATCACAATAGGTACACCTTTTTTATCAACATATGCAAGTGCCTCGTTGTAATCAGTAAAACGCTGATATTCCGCTGTGGGAATACCGGCTTTATCCATCACATCTTTAGCAAAAGCTTTACTTGCCTCAATCTGAGCAGCTTCACTGCCGGGACCGAAAACTTTAAGCCCCCGGGCTTCGAAAAAATCAACAATCCCCTCCACAAGGGGATCTTCCGGCCCGACAATTGTTAATTCAATATTGTTCTTTTTGGCAAAGTCAGCTAAGTTTGCAAAATCTGAAGGTTTTATATCTATATTTTCACATTTATTTTCCGCAGCAGTTCCCCCATTACCAGGTGCACAATACACTTTCTCAACTTTCCCGCTGCATGCTGCTTTCCAGGCTATGGCATGCTCTCTGCCTCCGCCGCCGACAACCATAACATTCATTCAATACCCCCGTGTATGTTTAAAGTTCAACGTTCAAGGTTCCAAGTTCCGGGTTTAGTGTTTAATTTCCTTTGTCCCCTTCAACTCTCTCAACCATTTCAACTTCCTCAACCTCTGTCTCTCCACTTCTCCATCTCACTACTTAACTCGCTTAACACTTAGCACTTAGCGCTTAAAACTTAGCACTAAATTAATGTTTAAAATGCCTCATGCCTGTAAAAACCATTGCCATTCCGTGCTCATCAGCAGCTTTTATAACTTCCTCATCCCTGATCGATCCGCCGGGTTGGATTACAGCTTTTATCCCCCTCTCTGCAGCTTCGTCTATACTGTCTCTAAAAGGGAAAAAAGCATCAGATGCCATCACTGATCCTTCAAGTGGGTTTCTGGCTTTCTCAGCCGCTATTTTACTGGAGTCCACACGGCTCATCTGCCCTGCACCCACCCCAATAGTTCTGTTATTCTTTGCATACACAATAGCGTTCGACTTGACATGTTTTGCAACAGTCCAGGCAAATATTAAATCGCTATACTCATCACCCGTGGGTTTCTTTTCGGTGACAATTTCCAAATCCCTGTCATCAGGCAAAGTCTGAAGATCCTTCTCCTGAAGCAAATAGCCGCCAACAACCTTTTTCATATCCAATTCTTTATTTTTTACAGAAAAATCACCTTTAATTTCAAGCAATCTTATATTTTTCTTTTTTGTTAAAATATCCATGGCATCTTCTGAAAAAGAGGGTGCTGCAATAACTTCCAGAAAAATTTCAGATAAATTTTCAGCCAGCTCTTTATCCACCTCTCTGTTTAACCCCACAATACCCCCGAAAGCACTTAGAGGATCGCATTCCAGAGCATTTTTGTAAGCTTCTGTAATATCATCAGCCAGAGCAACGCCGCATGGATTGGTATGTTTTACAATTACACAGGCTGGTGTATCAAACTCCTGAACCAGTTCAAGAGCTGCATTGGTATCAATAATATTATTAAACGAAAGTTCCTTGCCGTGCAATTGATGCGCATTGGTCACACCCGGCTCAGAAGCAGCCGGTGATGTATAAAATGAGGCTCTTTGGTGTGGATTTTCTCCATAGCGCAAGTCCTGCTTTTTTCTCATGGGGAGCGCAATTTCCTCAGGAAAATTTATACCCATCAAATCATTGAAATATCCTGAAATAATACTGTCATACATCGCCGTATGTGTAAACGCTTTACGCGCCAAATTCATTCTTGTTTCGAATTTTACACCACCTTCTGTGTTTATTTCATCCAAAATAACGGCATAATCCCGTTTATCCACTACAACAGTCACATACTTAAAATTCTTTGCCGCACTTCTAATCATTGTCGGACCGCCGATGTCTATGTTTTCTATTGCTTGATTCGTTGTAACTGAAGCGGAACTTATAGTTTTCTCAAAAGGGTAAAGATTCACAGCTACAATATCTATATCAACAAAACCGTGCTTTTCCATTGTCTGCCTGTGCTCTTCATTTTCTCTTATATTCAATATACCGGCATGGACTTTAGGGTTTAGTGTTTTTACCCTACCGTCCAGAATTTCAGGGAAACCGGTAAAATCAGAAATTTCAATAATATTGAAACCCTTTTCTTTTAAAAGTTTTGCAGTCCCACCGGTGGAAACTATCTCAATACCGCATCTATCCAGGCCTTCAGCAAACTCAGTCAACCCCTCTTTATCCGAAAGACTCAAAAGAGCCCTTTTAGGTTTAATCACCACTTTTTACCTCCTTAACAAAAATTATATCAACAATCAGAAAAAAAATACCAACAGAAATAGCACAATCGGCCACATTAAATGCCGGCCAGTGATATTTTCCTATATAAAAGTCCAGAAAATCCACGACTTTTCCAACAAATATCCTGTCTATAAGATTGCCTAAAGCTCCCGAAATAATTAGCATATAAGAAAAAAACCGTAGTTTGTGTTGTTTTTCCCTGTATGCCAGAATCGAAATTATAACTATGGCAATTATCGTGATTATTATAAAAAACAGCTGCCTGTAAGCCTCATTTAAATCGGCCATCATGCCGAAAGCCGCACCGGGATTCAATATAAATGTAATGTTAAAGAACCCTTCTATCACAGGAAAGCTTTCATAAAGGGACATATTATGTACAACAAGATATTTTGTAAACTGATCCAAACCTACAACAGCTGCAATAAGCAGTATATATTTCTTCATCAGAACCACCGGAATAAAAAGAGGGGCAAATCCCCCTCATAAAGATTATTTAACCTGAGATACACATCTTGAGCATATCCCCGGATGCTCTTCATCCTCACCTATGGAATCCGAACGCACCCAGCACCGCTCACACTTTTCATATGGAGCCTGTTCGATAAAAATTTTAAGAGGCATATTTTCTGATTCAAAGCCATCGGAAATTTCCTCATAATCTTTAATAATCAGCTCAGAAATGATGAAAATTCTGTTTATCCCCTCATCAGCTGTTAATACGTCCTTTAAATCCTCTTTTGAGCCAAGAGTAACCCTTGCATCAAGAGGGTGGCCGATTAGTTTCTCTGCCCTTGCGAGTTCGAGAGCTTTATTTACTTCCTTTCTGACAGCCGTAATTTTGTCCCATTTCTCTTCAAGCTGTGCTTCATTGTGTTCCTGCATTTTCGGAAAAGTTTCCTCAAACACAAATTCACTTTTACTTTCATATTCGGGAAGATATTCCCAGATTTCATCAGCTGTAAACGATAAAATGGGGGACATAATAATACACATTTCTTTCATAAGGGTAAAAACGACTGTCTGTGCCGACTTCCTGTAATGAGAATCGGCTTTATATGTATATAGCCTGTCCTTTAAAATATCCAGATAAAAGGATGAAAGCGTATTTATGCAGAAATTAATAAAGGTATGATAAAATGTATGAAACTGATATTTATCAAAAGCTGTCAATATACGTTTTTTGGCTTTCTCCCACTTAATCAGTATATATCTGTCCAGATCCAGCAGCTGGTCGTAGCTGACCATATCCTCATCCGGCTGGAAATCGGAAAGATTCCCGAGAAGGTATCTGGAAGTATTTCGTATTTTTCTGTAGGATTCTACAAGACGCTTAATAATATCAGCGGAAATTCTCACATCTTCAGAATAATCTTCCGCACTGACCCACAGTCTGAGAATTTCCGCTCCATATTTATTTACAATCTCATCAGGTGTTATAACATTGCCGACTGACTTGGACATTTTTCTCCCTTCTCCGTCAACAACAAAACCGTGTGTCAACACCTCTTTATAGGCAATTTTGCCCCGGCTTCCCACACTTTCCAGCAAGGAGCTGTGAAACCACCCTCTGTGCTGGTCACTGCCTTCAAGATACATATTTGCCGGCCAAGTCAGCTCATCCCTTTTTTCACAGACAGCCGCATGGCTTGTGCCGGAATCAAACCAGACATCAAGGATATCTGTTTCTTTTCTGATTTTCTTACCACCGCAGTTCGGACATCCAAAATCTGAACCGAGAAAATCCTCAACTGAGTAATCAAACCATGCATCAGCACCTTCTTTTCTGAAGGCTTCAAGTACTTTCTCCTGTATATCCTCATCAATTATTGTTTCATCACAATCCTGGCATGTGAAAACAGCTATAGGTACACCCCATGTACGCTGCCTTGAAATACACCAGTCAGGCCTGTTCTCAATCATGGATGTAATTCTCTGTTCCCCCCAGGAAGGAATCCATTTGACCTTTTTTATTTCGCTCAGAGCGTTTTTTCTCAGATTATTATTTTCCATCGATATGAACCACTGGGGAGTTGCCCGGAAAACCACGGGTTTTTTGCATCTCCAGCAGTGAGGATAAGAATGTTCCACTTTAGAGCTTTTAATCAGTGAACCGTTTTCTCTCATATGTTCAACTATTTCTGGGTTCGCTTTGAAAATATTTTTACCGCCGAATACAGGCAGGCTGTCTTTAAAAATACCGTAGTCATCCACTGGATTAAGAACTTCAAGTCCGTATTCTCTTCCGACTTCGTAGTCCTCCTGACCATGTCCCGGAGCAGTATGTACAATACCGGAGCCCTGCTCGGTGGTAACGTGTTCACCGAGAATCATTAAGGATTTTCTGTCATAAAAAGGATGGTGTGCATACTTGTTCTCAAAATCCATGCCGGAGGCTGTCTTGATTTCTTCATAATCATCCACACCAAACTCCTGCATCAAATCCTCAACCAGCTTCTTCGCAACAACAACTATCTCACCGGCTTTAAGATTTCCATTCTCGGAGGACTTAATCTTGACAAAAGAATATTCAAGCTCAGGGTGAAAAGCCACCGCCAGGTTTGCAGGTAATGTCCACGGGGTGGTTGTCCAGATAATTACACTGATTTTTTCTCCCTCAATGCCAAATTCTTTAGCCGTTTTCTCATCAACTCCAAATTTGACAAAAATAGAATCAGAAGTATGCTGTGCATATTCAATTTCAGCTTCTGCCAATGCCGTAACACAACTTGTACACCAATGCACCGGCTTTAAACCTTTATAAACACCGCCGTTATTAAAAAATTTATATAATTCAGCCAGTGTAACAGCTTCATATTCAAAATCCATCGTAATATAGGGATTGTCCCAGTCACCGAGAACACCCAGTCGTTTAAATTCATCCCGCTGAATATCTATAAATCTGTTTGCATATTTTCTGCATTCTTTTCTCACATCTGATACACTCATATTCTTCTTTTTGGAACCGAGCTTCTTATCCACCTGATGCTCAATAGGCAGACCATGGCAGTCCCAACCGGGCACATAAGGTGAAAAATATCCCTCTGCTGATTTAATTCTAACGACGAAATCTTTCAGAATTTTATTCAGAGCATGACCCATATGAAGGTGGCCGTTTGCATACGGCGGACCGTCATGCAGCACATATTTTTCTGCTCCTTGCCTTTTCTCAAGAATCCGCTGGTAAAGCTCCTTGTCATACCATGCTTTAAGCCTTTGAGGCTCCTTGTTCGCAAGGCTGGCTTTCATAGGAAAACCGGTTTTAGGAAGGTTGAGTGTATCCTTGTAATCCATGATTACTCCTTTTATAACAAGAATCTTTTAAAGTGTGACTTTTATCACTAAACAGGGCAATAATCAAGTACCAAAATAGTTTGGACAGCTCCTGAAATTACGCATTTAAAAGCTGTGATGCCGTAAAACCGTAATGCGTGAGGAGTGATGGGTAATGGGTAATGGGTAATGCGTGATGCGTAATGGGTTATGTTCAATGTTGAATGCCCACTAAACTAATACACAACTAAACCAATATACTAATACACCACTTCACTACCTCACTATCTCACCATCATCACGTTTTCAGTGCTTCAATCCCTGCCAGTGTCCCCTTCTCCAGCAGCTCAAGTGAAGCTCCTCCGCCTGTGGATATATGATTTATACTGCCGCTCACTCCGGCTTTTTTAACAGCACTTACAGAATCTCCACCACCCACAACAGTAACAGCACCCAATGAGCCTAAATACTCAGCAATATCGAATGTCCCTTTACAAAAATCTTTTGATTCAAAGACACCCATCGGGCCGTTCCACATAACTATTTTCGCATCACTCAATTCCTTTTTATAAAGCTCAGCGGTTTTATTACCTATATCCAGCCCCATAAGATTATCCGGAATATCTCTTTCATCAACATATTCAGGCTTGCCGTTGAATTCCGTGGAACAAATATGATCCACAGGAAGGACTATCTTCATATTCTTATTATCTGCCTTCCTGATGATTTTCTCCACTGTATCAAAAAGACCATTTTCCACCAGTGACTTCCCAGTTTTTACACCAAGTACATTTAAAAAGGTATAAGCCATTGCGCCGCCTATTAGAATCTTATCAACCTTGTCCATAAGCGATTCGATAACACCAATCTTATCACTGGCTTTAGCTCCGCCCAAGACAGCATAAAAAGGTCTTTCAGGGTTATTAACAAGCATATCAAAATATTCAAGCTCTCTTTTCATTAAAAAACCGGCAGCTTTTTCACTGCATTTTCTGGGCAGTCCGTCCACCGATGAGTGAGCTCTGTGACTTGACCCGAATGCATCGTTGATATAAACGTCGCAAAATTCACACAATTTCGCTGCAAAATCAGGGTCATTGGCCTTTTCTTCCGGGTGAAAGCGAAGATTTTCCAAAAGAAGCACTTCACCATCTTCCATGTTATTAACATTTTTCTCTACACTTTCACCTATGCAATCCTCTGCGAAATAAGTGTAAAAATATCTACCGGTAATATACTCTGCGACAGGCTTTAGTGATAATTCAGGTTTAACACTCCCTTTTGGTCTTCCCATATGAGAAGCCAGCATAACCTTTGCCCCTTCATTTTTGGCATATGAAATTGTTTCCATAGCTTCGTCTATTCTTGTGGCATCCTGAATAACACCGTTTTTAACAGGAACGTTAAAATCAACACGAATAAAAACTTTTTTAGATTTTAAGTTTATTTCATTTATAAATTTCACACCTTCAAGCATTATCAAACCTCCATATGTCAAAACATTAATTAATACAGTGAGGCAGTAAAATGTAAAGTAGAGAAGTGGTGAATTGGTAAAATAGTAAAATAATTAATTTGAGTGCACGGTCTGCACTTTTAATCCCCTGTTAAATGCTGCCTTTACAGGCATTTAACAGGGGAATCTCAACTACTTCAAATACCTCTAACTACCTCAGGTGCTTCTAAATATTTCAAAGTATTTTTGTTACAAGCTCGGCAATTCGGTTTGAATACCCCCACTCATTGTCGTACCAGCTGAAAACCTTTACATTGTTTCCGTCCATCACTTTTGTAAGAGGAGCATCAAAAATTGAAGAATAAGGGTTACCGTTGTAATCCACTGAAACAAGCTCCTCTTCAGTGTAAAGCAAAATGCCTTTCATCTCACCTTCTGATGCTTCTTTAACTGCACTGTTAACATCTTCTTTGGTAACCTGTTTTTTAAGCGTGCAGCTCAAATCCACAAGTGAGACATTGGGGGTGGGTACTCTGATTGCAATACCGTCAAGTTTTCCTTTAAGTTCCGGCAGTACAAGCCCCACAGCTTTAGCGGCACCTGTGGAAGTGGGTATCATGGAGACGGCGGCAGCCCTGGCCCTTCTGATATCTTTATGGGGTAAATCAAGGATTTTCTGGTCGTTTGTGTATGAATGAACTGTGGTCATAAGACCATTGACTATGCCGAATTTATCGTTCAGAACCTTGGCAACAGGTGCAAGACAATTTGTTGTACAGGAAGCGTTCGAAATAATATTGTGTTTTTCTTTGTCATACTTATCAAAATTAACACCCAGATTAACCGTAATGTCCGGATCCTCCGCAGGCGCTGAAATAACGACCTTTTTTGCGCCGGCCTGCAGATGCTTGGAAGCCTGCTCTCTTTTTCTAAAGAGACCGGTGGATTCAATAACAACATCCACTCCCAAATCTTTCCACGGCAGATTTGAGGGATCTTTTTCCGCCAAAACCTTTATTTTTTTGCCATTAACAATAATTGAATCATCTGTATAATCCACTTCGAAACCGGCTTTTGAATGAACAGAATCATATTGTAGCAGGTGGGCAAGGGTTGCAGCATCTGTCAAATCATTGATGGCAACAAAATCAATATCCATAGCCTTTTCCACAGCAGCTCTGAATGCACACCTTCCGATTCTTCCAAAACCGTTAATTGCAACTTTAACTGACATTAGTTCCTCCTTTTTTATCTAATTGATTTTTATAAACTTATCTGTCAAAGCAGCTAAACCTTTAACTGCATGAACATTTTGTTAAATAAAAACACCCTTCGATAAAACCAAGCAATCCACTCCGAAAGCTCCATTGCTTTTTAGCAGTTTTGCACATTCATTTAAAGTGTTTCCTGTCGTCATTATATCATCAACAAGCAAAATTTTTGAATCTTTTACTTCTTCTCTGAGTTCAAACGCTTTTTTGACATTTACGTGACGCATATTCTTTTTCAGCTGCCACTGATATTTTGTATACTTTCTTCTTTTTAAAATTTCCACCTTTTTCTTGTCATATCTTTCAGCAATAGTTGATGCAATGATATCAGCAGGGTGGCAGAACCGCCTGAATTTTCTCAGGAAATGTGAGGGAACCGGCGTTATAAAGTCATAATCGCCGGCACGGCATTCTGTAAGACCGGTAAGATATTTAAAAAAACTTATCTCCCTGAAACCATATCTGAATTTCAGATTCTTAAGCGCCTCTTTAACCTCGCCTTTATACCAGAAAGGGATAAACAGATAATCAAAAAATTTATTTGAACTGCAGTTTCTGCAGTACGAGGCGGAAATCTCGAGGGGATAGCCGCATGATTCACATCTTTCCGCTACAAAGGGGAGAGTTCCAAGACACTGCCTGCAAAGATATTTTCCAGGCTCAATTGTTGTACTGCAGCCGGCACATTCTGAATAAAAAATTTCATTTAACAAGCAGCGATTCACCAGTCATTTCTTTCGGTTTTTTTATTTTTAAAATATCCAGCAGAGTCGGTGCAATATCTGCCAGTTTAGCATCAGATGATGAGCGGAGTTTGCAATCATAATTAAAAATAATAAAGGGAACCCTGTTAAGAGTATGGGCAGTATGAGGCTGGTTATTTTCCTCATCCCACATACGCTCACTGTTGCCGTGGTCCGCTGTTACAACAAGTACTGAATCGGTATCGCGGGCAATCTTAACAACTCTGCCCAGCTGCTCATCAACAGCTTTACATGCTTTGACCGCAGCTTCTTCAACACCGGTATGTCCCACCATATCAGGATTTGCAAAATTCATTACGGTAAAATCTATATCCTTGCTTAAAAATCTTTCCTCAAACCTGTCACAAACTTCCTTAACGCTCATTTCCGGTTTTTCATCATAAGTGGCCACTTCTCTGGGAGAAGGTATAAGCTCACGTATCTCTCCCTTAAACTCAACTTCTCTGCCGCCGTTAAAAAAGAAGGTTACATGGGCATATTTTTCCGTTTCGGCAATTCTCATCTGGGTAAATTTGTTTACACTCAACACTTCACCGAAAATATTTTCCAGAGACAATGGCGGAAAAGCCACAGGAACATCAAAAGTTTTGTCATAACTGGTCATTGTCATATAATAAGGATTTACGGGCTCTGTTTTAAACTGATTAAAATTCTTATCGGTAAATACTGTCGTAAGCTGTCTTGCTCTGTCAGCTCTAAAATTAAAGAAAAATATACCATCACCCTTTTCCATTCTGACAAAATCGTCATCGATAACAGTTGGGGTGATAAACTCATCCGTTTCTCCGACCTCATAAGCATACTTTACTGCTTTTTCAGGAGAGTCAGCTATCCTGCCTTTTCCTCTTACAATTGCATTATAGGCTTTCTCTATTCTGTCCCACCGCTTATCCCGGTCCATCGCATAATAACGTCCGGAAATAGTGGCAATTTTTCCGTAACCGTTTATACTCAGATATTCATCCAGCTCTTTTATATAATTTATACCGCTTTTCGGAGGTGTATCCCGCCCATCCATAAAAGCATGAATACAGACTCTCTCTATGCCTGAATCTTTTGCAGCTTTAACAAGTCCTTTGAGATGATTTATGTGACTGTGTACCCCTCCGTCACTGACAAGACCGAAAAAATGAAGTGTCCCGCCGGAATTCCTGGTTTTGGCAAAAAAGGAGGAGATATTATCATTTTCTAAAATTTTCCCGGAATCAATTGCTTTGTTTATCCTGAGAAAATCCTGATAAACAACTCTGCCTGCACCGATGTTCATATGCCCGACTTCAGAATTACCCATCTGCCCGGACGGCAGTCCGACATATTCTTCACTGGCATTTAGCAGCATATGCGGCTCATTATTCCAAAGTCTGTTAAAGTTAACGGGGTTGCTCAGTTGTACAGCGTTATGATCTTTACTCTCCCGGAACCCCCAACCATCCAATATTAAAAGAATCAATTTCTTCTTTCCGGTCATAAAGAACCTTCCTTTGTATTATAAATAAGGATTAAGGTTACATTTTAATTACACCTTTTTTTTCAAGCTCGCTTTTACACTCAGTGCAGTATCTGGCAAAAGGAACATATTCCAGCCTTTTTTCTTCAATATCTTCACCGCACTCCAGGCACACACCGTAGCTGCCGTCTTTGATTCTGCTTATAGCCTGTTCTACCAGTCTGAGTTTCAGCGCATCCGTTTCCACTCTGCCAAGCATCAAATTTCTGCTGTAGATATTGTAAGCTTCGTCAGCAGAATCTTTACCTGAATCCTTGCCTATATTTATTGCTTCATCATATCTGTTTTTTAAATCTTCCAGTAGTTGCTTGCGCAGCTCCTGCAGTTTCGTTTTAAAGTACTGGAGTTTTGCGTCTTCCATAAAAGTCCTCCTACTTATGGTATGGATGGTTCGTATTTATACATATCGCCCTGTAAATCTGCTCGAACAAAACAACTGCTGCAATTTTATGGGCAAATGTCAGCTTTGATAAGGAAATTAACTCATTAGACTTTTCTGTCAAGCTTTTTGACAATCCCCCTGACGGCCCTATCAAAAAAGCCAGCTTCCTGTGTAATTCAATCCGTCCCTTGAACCACGAAGCAAAATTTTCACTGGTAAAGTGCTTTCCAGTAAAATCCAAGGAAATCAGATAATGATTTTCCGCCTGTTTTAAGATTTTTTCAACACCCCGGTCCGACATAGTACTGTCATTATCTAAACTGCCAATTTTGTTATCCGGCAACTCAATGAGCTCCGCTTCTCCAAAACCAGAAATTCTTTTTATATACTCGTTAACAATATTTTCATAACTTTTATCTCTGAACTTGGAAGCAAGTATTACACGAATTTTCATCAACACTGTCCAATATTTCCGGCTGTTTAAAATCACAAAACTTAAGCCGGTATACAAGTGGGCTTACATATATATTATGTCTTAAACTATGTCAATATATTAAAACCCTGTCTTCAAAAAACACGTTAAAACAGATAAACTTTTTAATTGGCTTTATCGAGAAAATAAGAAGGTAGGAAGATAGTGAATTGTGAAATAGGGAAATAGAAGGATTGCAAAATGGTAAATGTTTATCCAAACAGGTGAAACTTAAATCATCCCGTAATCATACACAACATTTAACCTTAAACTATATTTTTGCCGTATTTCCTAAAATTATTGAAAAGCTGGGATTGGTTTTCTAAATTTTTTTGTCTTTTTTGTTGAAAGGCGAGTATAAGTTTGGTACTCTTTAATCAGGTTAGGGAAACCGGTGAAAGGCCGGTGCTGCCCCCGCAACTGTAAGCCGGACGAAAGCTTTTTTTGGCCACTGTCTCGCCCCAAAATTACCTAAATTAATTTTGGGGCGGGGTGGGAAGGCCGGTTAGTAGGTTTTCTGTCTGCCTGACTTATTGTGTACACAAATTTATCGGCCTTTGGCCGATGCTACAGGCAGACAGAAGAGATGGCAAGCCAGGATATCTAACCTGACCGTCATAACGGTAAAATCTACGGAGGGTGGAATGAATAATTTTCCATTATTGCTCTTATCAACATATCTAAAATCTTTTTTTCATTTAGTCTTACGATTTAAAGCTTCCATTTGTTTTCAGCATCAGTCTGATACCGGCTAAGTATGGGCCATGCAAAGCAGAAGGTTTCTGCCTGAGTAAATGCAGCTAAACCGAATTCTTTTCTGTTGTAATTGCCCTATCTTTTAAAATAGTTGCTCAAATGAAAAAATTGTCAGAGGGGGAAACATGAATCTTGAAAAAATAATTAAAAGAGACGGAAGAGTTGTTCCTTTTGATTATGAGCGAATTGCAAATGCCATTTTCAAAGCTGCAAAAGCAGTTGGTGGTGAAGACAGAAAAACAGCCAATAAACTTGCCCTGCAAACAGTTAAATTTGTTAATGAAAAATATGCTGATATCGGTGTGATAACTGTGGAAGAATTGCAGGATGAAGTCGAAAAAATACTAATTGAAGAAGGCCATGCAAAAACGGCGAAAGCATATATACTCTATAGAAAGCAGCGTTCCGATATACGCGACTTGAAAGCCTCTTTTGATGAAATGGAGCAGTTAATAGAAAATTACATAAAAGGTGCAGACTGGAGAGTTAAAGAAAACAGTAACACCACATTTTCACTTCAGGGGCTAAATAATTTCATCTCCTCCACCATCACTGCAAAATATTGGCTGAATAAAGTATATCCTGCGGAAATAAGAGAAGCCCACACCAATGGTGATTTTCATATACACGATTTGGGGCTTCTGTCAGTATATTGCTGCGGCTGGGACTTAAGGGATTTGCTTTTAAAAGGATTCAGGGGCGTCCATGGAAAAGTGGAAAGTAAACCCCCGAAACATTTCAGAAGTGCATTGGGACAAATTGTAAACTTTTTCTATACCCTCCAGGGAGAAGCAGCAGGAGCTCAGGCTCTGGCAAGCTTCGACACATATCTGGCTCCTTATGTTAAATTTGACAAATTAACTTACAAGGAGGTGAAACAGGGAGTCCAGGAATTTATTTTTAACCTGAACGTTCCAACCCGTGTGGGATTTCAGACCCCTTTCACAAATCTCACTTTTGATCTGGAAGTGCCATCCATGATGAAAAACGAAAGTGTTGTATACGGCGGAAAACTTATTGAAAACACATACGGCGAGTTTCAAAACGAAATGGATCTTATTAATAAAGCATTCATCGAAGTAATGACAGAAGGAGACGCCAAAGGTAGAATTTTTACTTTTCCCATTCCAACATACAATATAAGCAAAGACTTCGACTGGGACAGAGAAATACTGGATGACTTAATGAAAATGACGGGAAAATATGGACTGCCTTATTTTGCAAATTTTGTAAACTCCGACATGGATCCTGAAGATGCGAGAAGCATGTGCTGCAGGCTGAGGTTGGATAACAGGCAGCTTAGAAAAAGAGGCGGGGGTCTTTTCGGTGCAAATCCATTAACAGGGTCAATAGGAGTCGTAACTATCAACCTACCTAGACTTGGGTACACCTCAGACAGTGAAGATGATTTTTTCAGCAATCTTGAAAAACTTATGGAAACAGCAAAGAACAGTTTAAACATAAAAAGAAAAACATTAGAGAAACTGACCGAGGAAAATTTGTATCCTTATGCAAAATATTATCTTTCGAATATAAAAGAAAGATTCGGTGAATACTGGAGTAATCATTTTAACACAATTGGAATTATAGGTATGAATGAAGCCCTTATGAATTTTATTGGAGTGGATATCACTCATGATGAGGGACTGGAATTTACAGACAAAGTGATGAATTTTATGAACGAAAAAATGCAGGAATTTCAGGATGAAGATGATATATTGTTCAATCTGGAAGCAACACCGGCTGAGGGTACCAGTTACAGACTAGCCCAAAAAGACAAAGAAGAATATCCCGATATTATAACAGCCGGAACAAGCAAACCTTATTATACTAATTCAACCCAACTGCCGGTAAACTGCAAACTTGATCTTTTCAAGGCTTTGAACCATCAGGAGAAATTGCAAACGAAATATACCGGGGGAACAGTCTTTCATATATTCGTCGGTGAATCTGTGGACGACACTTCATCTGTAAAAGAACTAATCAGAAAAGTCTCAAATGGATATAAACTCCCCTACTTCACAATAACACCAACTTTTTCAATCTGCCCGGTACACGGGTATATCAAAGGTGAGTACGGAAACTGCCCGCTTTGCAGACAGGAAGCTCAGGAAAAGCTTATGAAAGAGCTTAAAGAATTGCAAATGCATGTAGCATCGGCTGAAAGCCGATAAACTTGTGTATACAATATTTATAAATAAACACTTAATATCAGTCTGAAAGACTGGTAAATATGTAGAATATATTAAAAAGGAGGCAACATGATCGCAGAAAAAAAATACGGAACAAAAAAGGAGCTGGAGTTACGTATCAAAGAACTGGAAAAAGAAATTGAAAACACTGAGGGTACTAAGTGTGAAGTATACAGCAGGATAGTCGGATATCACAGACCGGTTGAAAACTGGAACGATGGCAAAAAAGACGAATTTTACCATAGGCAAGACTACAAAAAAGAGGTAGTTAGAGGCCGAGCACCGAGCACATAAAATTTATGTGCTCGGGGGTAGTTAGAGGTAGTTGAGGTGGGTAAGGAAATTGAAAGAGGTTGATTGCCTACGGCATTTAGTTTTAAAAATAAAAGATAACATTGTTAGGGATGAAAAAAATGCTAATGGACATTATTGTATACACAAATTTATCGGCCTATAGCTGATGATAGTGGATTTTACGCCGGTTTCTTTGATTGATTTTCCCGGCAAAGTTTCCTCAACAGCTTTTATATATGGCTGTAATTTAAGATGTCGCTTTTGCCATAACCCTGAATTGGTCTTACCATTATCAGTCTACAATGTGAGCAATGAATTTTTTGACTATATTAAAAAAAATAACATAAATGCTGTAACTATTACAGGCGGTGAACCGTTAATGGATCCGCGTATTGCTGAGATAACTGAAAAATTAAAAGATATGAAAATATCCATTAAGCTGGATACAAACGGAAGCTTTCCGCAAAAATTAAAAACACTTTTACGAAACGGTCATCTGGATTATATAGCCCTTGATCTGAAAGGGTTGAATACTGA
Organism: Flexistipes sp.; assembly: GCF_036172515.1. Lineage (NCBI taxonomy): Bacteria > Pseudomonadati > Deferribacterota > Deferribacteres > Deferribacterales > Flexistipitaceae > Flexistipes > Flexistipes sp. Next base: position 8,261 of record NZ_JAXKVW010000006.1, on the reverse strand, counting down.
AGACATCCAATATGTTACAAGAAATAGAAACTATACACTTGATATCTTTTTAGAGACATTAAATGAGATAAAAAGTTACGAAATCCATAAAGGCAGTTCAGTAAATTTTGAAATAAGACACACACTTTGGAAAACCTACTCTGCAGCAGATTTTCTCAAATTTCTGAATCTTCTAAAACAAAAAGATATCCACTTGAAAAACGACCAAAAGATAATAATACAAAAAATCAATACCAACGGAAAAATATTAGACAAACGATTTAAAAACAATGACTTAGTCCGGAAAGCTATTTCAAAAACGTATTTGAAAAAAATTCAGCAGGATTTGGAAAAACTGCCTCATTTCTCATTCAGATCTGTAACTTGAAATTAAATATTCTATTGGAGTTTAGCTGAAAAATAATATACAAAAATATTTCGGAAGGACGGATATAGCCGCCCTTCCGATTACATAATTTTAGTTCAGATTTCAAAGCTCCACAGAATCTAAATAATTTTCAAAAGCCGGTAAGGCAGGCTTTCCGTCCAGAGTTTTTACTCCTGCAAGCCATTTTTTATACATTTCAGGATGATCTTTGATCCACATAAGTCCTGCTTCCATAGTTGTTAAATCCGAATTTGTATAAAGCATCTTCATAATCTGATTCATCATTGAAACAGGAAACTTCATATTTCTAAGCAGTTTAGACACATTTGGGGATTCTTTGTCAAATCCTTTCCTTATATTTGTGTAAACAGTCGCTGAACCATTGTTGGGTCCAAATGTTTCGGGGGTAGATCCTGAAAGGTATTTCATATCGATTATTTCATTCATATAATGTGGAGCCCATCCCAGAAAAACAATCCATTTGCCTTTCTTAACAAACGACTTAACCTGAGACAGCATAGCCGCTGAACTTGAAGGAACCAGCTCAAATTTCCCCAAGCCGAACATGTTTTTATCAATCATTTTCTGAATGATCTTATTTCCGTCATTGCCCTCTTCTATTCCGTATATTTTCCAATCCAGTTGTTCCCCATACTTTGCTATATCGGAGAAATCCTTCAATCCGGCCTCATAAACGAACTCAGGAACAGCTAAGGTATACTTGGCGTTTTCCATATTAGCCACATATTTTACTACGGTACCTTTTTCAAAATAAGGGTTTGCTATGCTCTTCATTGAAGGCATCCAGTTCCCAAGGAAAATATCCGCCTCATTTGTAGCCATCGCTTTATAACATATCGGCACGGAAACCATATTTCTGGTTACCTCGTATCCCAGGCTTTCAAGTATTTTGGAAGCCAGCTCAGTTTTCACTGTCACTCCCGTCCAGGATACGTGCACAAAACGCACTTCCTTCTCTTTGGCTCCTGCAGGAGAGAAACCTGCAATGGTAAAAATAACGGCAATGCAAATTGCAATAATACTGTTTCTTAATAGATAACTCATGCTTCCTCCTTTTGATTGTGTTTTTCAGGTGCGGACGGCTCTGGTTTAAGCCGCTCCGCTATATGCTTTTTACTTTATTACTGTTTATAGTTATGATTAGCCGAACCATTTAAACGGTGAGTTGTTAAAATTCTGATAAATATGTTTTGTTTCGCAATATTCATCCAAACCTGCAAATCCAAGCTCCCTGCCGATTCCCGACTGTTTATAGCCTCCCCAGGGGGCTTTGGGGAAATATATATTAAAATCATTGACCCAAACTGTTCCAAATTTAAGTTTTGAAGATACTCTGTTTATTCTGGAATTATCCGTAGTCCAGAAACCGGCCGATAGACCGTATTTAGTATTATTAGCCTTTTTAACAGCCTCATCCTCACTGTAAAAACGCTCGACAGTGATAATCGGGCCAAAACTTTCCTGCTGAACTATCTGCATATTTTCATTGCAGTTCAGGAAAAGAGTGGGCTCATAAAAAAATCCTTTTTTATACTTTTCTCCCTCCGGCCTTTTACCGCCGAGAACCAGATCAGCTCCTTCAGTTATTCCCGTTTCAACATATCTTTCAATTTTCTGTCTGTGCTCTTCGGATATCAGTGGCCCCATCTGTGTATCTTTGTCAAATCCACTGCCAAGCTTTATTTTACTCATCTTTAATTTCAAGGCCTCAACAAACTCATCGTGAATTTTATCTTCTATCATTAATCTTGTGCCTGCCGAACAAATCTGACCCGCATGGAAAAAAACCGCATTCAGCGCAAAGTCAACAGCCAAATCAAAATCTGCATCTGCAAAAACAATATTGGGATTCTTCCCCCCCAACTCCAGTGCAATCTTTTTTATATTGGAGCTGGCTGATTTAATAATCTTTCTTCCCGTTTCGATACCGCCGGTAAAAGAAATCAAGTCAACATTTTCCGATTCAGACAAAAGAGCGCCGACTTCATCGCCTTTACCCAGCACAAGATTGAAAACACCTGCCGGTATTCCTGCTTCCTCAATCAGCTCAGTAATTTTAAGGGTTGTTAAAGGGGTAATTTCACTTGGTTTAGCAACAACTGTACAGCCTGCAGCCAATGCAGGTGCTATCTTCCAGCTTGCCTGAAGCAATGGATAATTCCATGGGGAAATCTGGCCGCAAACCCCTACAGGTTCTTTAACAACAATACTCGAAGTATCCGGTATCGGGGAATCTACAATGTAGCCTCTCTCTTCTGAAGCCCGTTCAGCATAATATTTAAACGTATCAGCAATTCCGTCCATATCCCAGCGGCTTTCCTCGACGGTTTTTCCCGTATCTAAGCTTTCAAGCTCCGCAAGCTCTTCTCTGTCTCTTTTTATGAGCTCGTACAGACGATAAAGGTATTCGCCTCTCTGATCCCCGGTTAAGCCCGGCCACTCTCCATTATCAAATGCGTCTCTGGCCGCACTTACCGCCAATTCAGCGTCTTCTCTGCAGCCTTCAGAAACATTTGCAACAACCTCAGAGTTGTATGGGTTAATTATATCCCTTATTAGCCCATTTACAGAAGAAGTCCAGGAGCCGTTGATATACATTTTTCCATAAATCATCGAACATCCTCCGAACTATTTTTCATATTTATACCAATCCACATCAGCCGGTTTCTCAGGAGTGTTTCCGAGAATTTTATCAGCAGCCTTCTCAGCTATCATCATTACCGGAGCATATATATTTCCATTTGTTATGTAAGGCATTACAGAAGCATCCACTACTCTGAGATTCTCCACACCGTGCACTTTCAACTCAGAATCCACAACGGACATTTCATCATAGCCCATTTTACAGGTACAGCTCGGGTGATAGGCACTCTCCCCTTCTTTTGCAATAAAATCGAGAATTTCCTCATCTGTTCTTGCATCTTCTCCGGGAGACAGCTCCTTACCCCTTAAATCATCAAAAGCTGGCTGGCTTATAATCTCTCTTGACCTGCGAATTGCTTCCACCCATTCTTTCCTTTCCTTTTCGGTTGAAAGATAGTTAAACAATATGGACGGATATTCCAGAGGATTGTCTGATTTGATTTTTATATGACCCCTTACATCCGAATTCATCGGCCCGACATGCAGTTGGAAACCGTGCCCTTCAGCCGGTGCACTTCCGTCATATCTTATTGCAATAGGTAAAAAGTGAAACTGCAGATTAGGATAATCAACTTCGTCATTACCTCTGATAAATCCGCCGGCTTCAAAATGATTGGTAGCACCGGCACCCTTTCTGAAAAACAACCAATTGGCACCTATAAACGGCTGTCTGTACCATTTCAAAGAAGGATACATACTGACAGGTTTTTTGCATGCATACTGCACATACAGCTCAAGATGATCCTGCAGATTTTCACCCACACCTTTTAAATCCGCAACAGGCTCAATACCTAAATTTTTAAGTTCATCGGCATTTCCTATACCTGAAAGCTGCAGTAACTGAGGAGAATTGATTGCTCCTCCGCAGCTTATAATCTCACCGCCATAAACGGTTTCTCTTGTTCCGTCTTTTGTAATATACTCTACACCAACAGCCTTTTTGCCCTCAAAAAGTATCTTGGTCGCCTGAGAATGAAGTTTTATTGTAAGGTTCTCACGGTCTTTTATAGGATGTACATAAGCTCTGGCAGCATTATGCCTCCTTCCTCTGTAAATATTCTGGTCAAATGGTGAAAAACCCTCCTGTTTGTAGCCGTTCACATCTTCAGTCAAATCGTGTCCTGCTTCCTGAACAGCTTTAAAAAAAGCATCAAAAAGAGGATTATCGCAATCAGGAGTAGTAATTTTCAAGGGTCCCCTATCACCATGATAAGGATCAGCACCTTTAAGACGTGTTTCAAATTTTTTGAAATATGGAAGACAATGAGCATAGTCCCAATCTTCCAGTCCTTCTTCCTTAGCCCATTTTTCATAATCCATAGGGTTGCCTCTGATGTATATCATCCCGTTAATACAACTGGAACCCCCAAGAACCTTTCCTCTTGGATGGTAAATCCTTCTGTTGTTCATATAAGGCTCAGGCTCTGATTCATACCACCAGTTATAAGTCTTACTTTGTAACGGATAAGTTAGAGCAGCCGGCATGTGAATTCTGAAATCCAGCCTGTAATCAGGTTTACCCGCTTCAACAACAAACACACTGTTATCTTCACTAAGCCTGTTAGCCAATACAGAACCGGCTGATCCTCCTCCGACTATAATATAATCATACTGTTTTGAAGTTCCCACAGTTCACCTCCGAATATTTTTGTATTTCTAATCAAGACATTCCATTAAAAGACAATAGTGGTTACTGATATAAAGATGTGCTTTAACAGGGTCTTCATTCATTATCTCTCTTGCCGTGTCATGCCAGTTTTTAGCCGTTGCTATACGAAACTTTTCTTCTTCATACAAAGCATAATCATATGAAGAAAACCCCTGCTGGATAGCTTCTACAACCCATAAAAAAAGCGGATTGGCAGCCATCTTTGCCAGTGTAATATTGAGCCTCCTGTCAGTTTCTCCTATGATGTTCATATCAGCCATACCGTTTTTAATCTTTTCATAAAAGGAAAGAGCCTCTTTGTACAAGTCTGACTTTTGTTCCCTGCTCCCTTTGCTGATTGCAAGCGTTGTAATTGTTCTGTCTAAGCTTTCTCTAAACTCAATTATCTTATCGGGTTCAATGTCTTTTTGTTTGAGGAACAGAGACAAAGAGTCACTGATATTAGATAAACCCACATTCTTAATATAAGCTCCGCCTTTGGCCCCCTTTCTGATTTCAATTAAATCTTTTTGTTTCAGCATTCTTAAAGCTTCTCTGATCAAGCCTCGCCCTCTTCCGAACTGTGTCTGTAATTCTCTCTCACTGGGAAGTTTGTCGCCCGGTTTTAATCTACCATCAAGAATTACTGCTTCAATCTGCAGGCATATATCTTCAACAGATCTTACGGAATCTGCTTTTTCAAAAATACTTTCCATATAATCTTCCCCACATTCAAATGGTAGTACCATTAGTACATACAAATACTATTTCTGTCAACAACATTTCATAAAGAATTAATTTTATAACGTTTTATTATTTATTACGAGTACTATAAGTTTAACCCGAATCACATATAACTACATTCGCTTTATGAATGGTAGTACCATTCATAAACTTTTTCAATTACTGTTAATACCCGAGTTTCTCTGAGAGAGTATTTTTTATACCACAAATTTCGCACTTGCATTTATTGCACGTCTTTGTTCACCCTGTTAAATATCAGCTTCGCTGATTGCCTGTGGCATTTAACAGGGCAGGGAGTGATACAACGAAACAATCTCTCTTTTTATATCATTTTGATATTGCCACAACCCTGTCTCCACAGGGTTTCGCAATGACCGAAAGAAGTGCGAAACTTGACTTATACTTTTAAAAATGGATCTTTAAATGATGCCGGATATTGCCCGGATGCAAAGATAAACTGAACTCATGATATATACGAGGCTATGTTGCAACTTGACAGTAAAACTAATATTCTTCTTTTAAACTTTTTGTGGGAAGTGTAATAAGATAGTATGTCACACCGGCTGCAATCAGAAAAAGAATTATTCTGATAAGTGAAAATGGGACTAGATAAAATGAAATTCCAATAGTTAGCCACAAAAGAAGAATTGCTTTTATTTTCGATTTTGCAGGAATTCCTTCTCCTGAGCGGTAATCCCTGATGTAACTTCCTAATAACCTGTGATTAATAAGCCAGTTGTGAAACCTTTCGGAACTTTTGCTGAAACAAAAAGCCGCCAGCAAAAGCAATGGAACAGTTGGCAAAACTGGAAGAAAAATCCCCAAAAAACCCGCCGATAAACTCGCAAAGCCACAGCCAAGTAAAAATATTTTCATTAAAATAAGATAAAGCAAAGTAAATTTATTATCAATAAAGTTTCACTAATCCGGTTAATCTTTTCAAAAACTTATTTTAAACTTTACTCTGTTTCAATAGGAACTGCAGTACCTTTTACCACGATTCCTCCTGTAGCGGGTATTTCGACTGTCAGGCGGCTCGGACGGCCCATTGCCTCCCCTTGACGGATTAATATGGTAGCCGGCACTGTAATAAGTTCGGCTTCCCGGAGATACCCCCCAAGCGCTGCGGCTGCCGCCCCCGTGGCAGGATCTTCCACAACTCCACCCACTGGAAATGGATTGCGAGAGTGAAATACATCTGCACTCTCCCGCCATACCAATTGTAGCGTAGTAAGTCCTTCCCTAAGCATAATGGTCTTCAACCTTTCAAAATCATAATTTAACTTTGCCAGTCTATTTTGATCATTGACAGCCAATACCAAATGCCATGCACCGGCATATGCTCTGGCTGGAGGAATTGAACCATCCAAATCACTCGGTTGCCAGCCAAGCGCAGAGAGCACTTCGTTGATAAGCACATCGGAAGCACCTGTGTACTTTGGCTCCACTGAAGTCAACGCGGCTTCACGCACCCCACCCTCATTCTGAACGATGACGGAAACCTCTCCCGCAGCAGTTGTCAATTGATATTTACCGTCCCCTTCAGTCTCACCGAGCACTATACCTGCAGCGATGGTAGCGTGACCACAAAACGTCACTTCCATCTCAGGACTGTAGTAACGAACTGTTCGATAATAGCCGGTTGTTGGTGCCATAAAAGCAGTTTCGGAGTAACCCACTTCAGCTGCAATTCGTTGCATAACATCGCCAGATGGCAAGGTCTCACCAACCCAAACTCCGGCTGGATTACCTCCTTTGGGATTATCTGTAAAAGCTGATTTCCGATAAAGTGTTCCAAAATTCATTAAACTTCCTTATTGGGTTTTAACACACCTTAATCCGGATTTGGCTTATATGCAACCACATCAATCTCAACTGCAGCTCCGCGTGCTAATTCGGCTCCACCGACTGTGATACGTGCTGGAGGATTACTGCCCATAACTTCAAGGTATGCTTCATTCATGTCTTGAAAAGTCTTTATATCTGCCAGAAAAACATTAACTTTCACAAGATCCGACAGTGAGGCTCCGCATTCATTCAGAATAATTTCAATATTCCGGAGGGCCCGAGTGGTTTCCGCACCGGTTCCGCCCTCTACAAGTTCCATAGAATTTGATTTTGTTCCCAGTGTACCGGAAACATAAATAAAATCCCCTGCAATCACTGCATGGCAAAAAGCAGAAAGACGTCCAAGACCAGATACGTTAACTTTCTTAGCCTTCATTCTAACCTCCTGTAATGGCTATTTATATGACGTTTTTGTGCCGCAAAACTGCCGAAAACCGGACATTGTACAACCCATTTGTCCTGAATTTTCTGAACTCAGTTTTCTTGCTATACAAAAAACCGTAGCAGTAAAAATTATTATATTTATCATAAAATTTTTATTTCATGGTGTTCAGCTTCAACCACTTCACAAGATTCTTCACTATTATTGTTTCGAGTGAAAATATCCAGATGATTTACAAGTATGTATCTCACCTTATGAAGTACATATGGATTTATATAAAATTAAGCGGGCAACGGGGCTCGAACCCGCTACCTTCAGCTTGGGAAGCTGACGCTCTCCCAGGTGAGCTATGCCCGCTTAAAAATATCATATAATATTAAATAAGCTGATTCAACAAAATAATTTTTGGCGCCCCCCCATTTTTTAGAGCTATGACAATACACAGATATTGTTAGTACATAGATAGAGATCCCTCGGCTTCGCTCGGGATGTTCCGTGTTAAAAGTCAAGCATTTTTTGCAACCAAAGTTAAATTATTTGCATGATCCGGATCATACGGTTTGCCACTTTTCAATACACCAAATGCCTGCCTTATCAACTTGTTCGCT
>NZ_JAXKVW010000005.1 GCF_036172515.1 Flexistipes sp. | reverse complement strand
GATAATTCTACAGCTTCTCGCTTAAAAGATTCACTGTAAACTCTTCGTTTCTTCATTTCGCACCTCTGCTTTTTTTATAGCATTGGCTTAACTTACTGTCTACTAAACTGTAGCATGTCCAGGGGTAGTATGGGTTGTAGATGTATTAAATAAGTTAAGAGGTAATCGTGCAAACAATTATATCAACTCCCTAAATATCTGCCTCAATCTGGACTTTTCTCCTTGGCTCTGTAAACTTAACGCTTAGTACTTAGTACTAATAACCAATACACAAATATACCAATTTACCACTCATCCATTACTCCACTATTCCAATATCCTACTCAACCTTTTCAACTTTATCAACCACTTTAAGTTCAGCAATCTGAATTATCAGTTGCCTCTCAAAACAATCTTATATTTGTTCAGCTCTTTAATCTCATATTTCATTAAATCATCTATAGCTGTTGCAAGATAAATGCTCTTTTCAGGATATTCCACCAACAGTGTGTCTTCTGACTTATTTTCAACACTGAGTACCCAGCTGATAAAAGATAATTCGTTTTTTAACTCCATAAGCTTGTCCAAATCATTGTTTCCTGCCAGAACAACTTCTATTCTTTTACTATTTATTCCCTTTATCTTTTCCATAACCTCAGATATCAACCGGTTGGAGGCAGCGGTACTTAAATTTTCCATCATTCTGTATGCAGCATCCTCCACAGTAGGCCCTTGTCCTCTTCCGGAAACATAGCCGCTTGCAAGCACAAGTTTCTGACCGTTTTTTTCGCCTATCAGTCTGTAAGTAAGCCTGCCTGTGACTACATTAAAAGGGAGTGTTATTCCATAACCCACATCCTTGCCGCTTTTGGCTGTAACAGTGGATTCAACTTTACCCACCAGTATCAAGCCGGATAAAAATTTATTGGCAATATTTCTTACTTCCATAAAATTCCCGCTCTTCATTGCAGACTCAAGCTCTTTAACTGACATCTCTGAGCCTGCTGAAAACAGATCAACTACTTCAAGACTTTGTGATGCCAGCTCATTTATAATTTTTTCCGATAAAGGGTTTGTCTGTCTTACCTCGTTGTTCGGAAGAACTACAGGGAGCATAACTGCAACTTTTGTATTCTTTGACAAATAACTGAAAGCCTTTTTGGCTTTTTCCGGTAAAACTTCAGCACTTAACTTGACCCAATATATACCATTATCTTTTCCTTCATCTGAGATTTTATAATCTTCAATAACCCCGCTCACTTCAGTCTTTATTGCTTCATCCACTAAAACAGCATCCTGAACAATGGTCTCTACTTTCACCTTTATTCCGGCAGCTTTTTCAAGCGCAGCCCATTTTGCCCTTGCTACAGCCCTGAGTTTTGCAGAAGCAATATCATCATTTTTAATCTGTGCTTCGCCAACTGCAGAAACGGTCTTTGCCTGCAAAAAAAATGGCATTAGTAAAACTGATAAAATTATTAAAAATTTCTTCATAAATCACACCTTTATCCGAAAAAAAATAACTTCAATAGAGTTTATTCAACAACCCCTGACCTTCATACGGGGCTCTTTCAACCAATGTCCCTACTTTTATCCTCGATTTAGCTGACTCATCACCCTTAATAAGTACCCACGCGCTGTTCTGATTCACTTGGTTAGTAACGACCATATTTACAGGTATTGTTGACTTATAACACTCAACTTCCCCGGTCATAAAATCTTTTATGGCTGCAAATTGATATGCTTCAACAGTATCACCCGGTTTAATGCCATCACTTCTGCCGATAGAAATCAAAGCCACAGATTTCCCGCCCCTGAGCTGGTTGATATAGCCGCGAGCACTAAATCTCTCTGAAAAAACAGATCTTATATCTGTGACAGATTCACCCATGGCTTTTTTAGCTGCAGAAATAATTAATTCAGGATTAAATGCCGGCTGAATACCGCCAAGTTCTCTTCCTCTGACCTTTTTGGAAACAAGAACCTGTCCTGTTGCAACATCTATCAGTTGAATTGTCATTTCTGTTGTAACATTCCAGCCTTCCGTCATTGATTTTGCCACTGCTTGGGTGAGGTTTAACCATGCATTGCCCGTGTCTTTAAATTTTGTTTGGGGGATATATCTTGCATTTATATAATCTACGCTGCCGGAAATTATATAATCCACTCCTGCCAGTTTCCCAAATTTTACGACAGTATTCTGATCCGCAAGATTCATTTGAAAATTCTGTTCATCAAGTACATTCTGCATCTGTGACCTTGTAAACACATCTACGCCGCCGAGATTTACAATTGTATTCTCAACTGCAGACTGGGCAAATTCACCTATCTTAGGGGCTATTTGACGCATAAATGTATTAACATTGCCGGAATATTTAATATGTGTTCTGCTGGCTCCGGCATAACCTAAACCGGCAGCCCCCGGCCCGACAATGACTCCCGCAGCTCCTGCCTGTCTGCGATTGATATCTGCCCGCCCCTCGATCTGTGAGTTCCGGACTGTCATTTCACCATATATTGTATTATTAAGAAATGGAACAACTGCTACTCTGTAGATTTTACTTTTATACTGGGATTTACAGGCATCAGGGATTACAACCTGCTCCTGATCTTCCTGTTTAATCTGCATGGACAGCGGATCAAGTTTTGGCGGAGCGCATGAAATTGTAAAAAAAAATGTTACACCTGTAAGCAGAAAAAACTGAAAGAAATATCTTTTCACACTTTCCCTCTGAACAAACTATCGATTAGACACTTACTCAATATTACCATGAATAAAAACCAATGAAAAAAACTTATTGTTTAAGATTCAGAATTTTCATAACCTCCTGCAAATCCTCCCAGGCAGGTCTTTTCATCTTCGGATTTCTTAATAAATAAGCGGGGTGAAATGTAGGCATTAATTTAATACCATTTAATTCTGTAAACTTACCCCTTAAACGGGAAATACCTTTTTCGGTATTCAGTAGTGCCTGTGCCGCAACACCGCCCAAAGAGATAACCACTTCGGGCTTAATTATTTCAATCTGTTTATATAAATAGCCTATACAGGTGGATATTTCATCTTTAAAAGGATTTCTGTTCTGTGGAGGTCTGCATTTTACAATATTTGCAATAAAGACATCTTCCCTTTCCAGACCCATAGCATTGATCATTTTGGTGAGAAGCTGCCCTGCCCTGCCCACAAAAGGGCGCCCCTGTCTGTCCTCTTCAGCACCGGGGCCTTCACCGATAAACATAAGACGCGCATCGGTGTTGCCTTCACCAAACACAACGTTTGACCTTGTTTTGTGCAGGGGGCATTCCACACATACTGAAACTTTATCAAACAAAACCTGCATTTCTCTGTTCATATCTTCTGCAGCATAACCCGTTTCTGATGAATTTTCGCTGACACGGGAATGTCCCTCTTTTTCATCAGAAAGTAAAAATTCCACTCCATATACATCTTTTAAAATATCCATATTAAATGCCTTTTTAAAACCTTTGAACAGCTCGCTTTTTTATGTTTCTGGAAGTGATACTTAAGTAATAGTTGTTTGAAAAATGTTTGAGTAGTTGAGTTGTCAAATTATTACTTGATCATTTAACTATCTCTCTGCTTTCTACTTAACTACTTCACCATTTCGCCCATAACCCATAACCCATAAGCCATAACCCATCACGCATCACGGCATTTTACCGCAGTACTTCCTGACTTATTTAAAACCTTTTTTATTCTTAAAAATATTTACAGCAAAATTGAGTATATCCTCAGCAATTTCACTTTTTCTCTTTTTACCAATATGTTCCACCCTTCCATCAGCAAAAAATACAGTAACTTCATTGTACAAAGAATCAAATCCGATATCTTTTCTGGAAATATTGTTAGCCACTATCATGTCAAGCTTTTTGTCTTTCAGTTTTTTCAACGCATTTTCCTGTAAATTGTCACTCTCAGCGGCAAATCCCACAAAGACTTGATCTTTGCGTTTATATCCTGAAATTTCCTGAAGGATATCAGGGTTTTTCTCAAGTTCAACACACATATGTCCATTACTCTTTTTGATTTTGGAAGAAAAATATTTTTTTGGTTTATAATCCGCAACTGCGGCAGCCATTATCAAAATATCGCATTCGGAAATAAAATCATTAACCCTTGCAAGCATATCATCAGCTGTATCGGCAAAAACAGCCGGATAATGCGCTTCAACGGATGACGGGCAGATAAGACGAAAACTGCCCCCTCTTTTCTTTACGCTGTCACAAAAAGCCAGCCCCATTTTCCCACTGGATTTGTTCGATATGAACCTAACAGGATCAATATACTCTTTTGTCCCTCCAGCCGTTATAAGAAAGTTTATATTTTTATATTCCTCACGGCTTTTCAATCTTGAATCAACCAAATCAGCCAAATCTTCCGGTTCAGGCATTTTCCCGATTCCCACATCCTTACATGCCAAATTCCCAATAACCGGATCCACAATTTCATATCCTAATTCATAAAGTCCGGCCAGATTGTTCTGATTCTGACGGCTTTCATACATAACAGTGTTCATGGAAGGTACAACTATCAAAGGCACATCATCAGGTTTTGCCAAAACCGAAGATGTAAGGAGATTATCGGCAATTCCATAAGAAATCTTCGCAATCGTATTAGCCGTTGCAGGAGCTATTATAAAAACGTCAGCCCACTTCACAAGATCAATATGATAAATATTGTCAGGCTCTTCCCCTTCCCTGAAATCATCAATATATACTCTCTCATGCGTTAGTGATTCAAAAGTCAGCGGAGTAATAAATTTGGTTGCAGCTTCCGTCATAATAACCTTAACACTATGCCCTTTATCCAAAAGCCTTCTGCACAGTGAAGGAATCTTGTAACAGGCAATACCACCCGTTACACCAATCAAAATATTACTCATCAGATTCTTCAGCTTCCTTTTTAACAGGCTCAAAAGCCACTTTACCGTTTATTATTTCTGAAAGGGCCTTTGTGGTATACTTATCGTAATTTTCTTCCTGACAGGGGAGCGTATCTTCTTTGGGATTAAGAAGTTCCCTAGAACGTAATCCGGCCAGACGAACAAGCCTGAATCTGCTTTTAATTTCCTTTTTTCTGACACCTTTTTCAATATCAAGTAATGGCATTTAAACCTCCAGTTGCATAATATCTTCTATATTTTCGATTTCCGACGTCTTTAAATGTTCAGCAACAAATATACACTCCAACTCATAAAAGGCTTTATTATAATTATCATTCAGGATTAAATAATCGTAATTTTTATAATATCTTACTTCCTTTATTGCATTTTGCAATCTTTTATTAATCTTTTCCTCACTTTCACTGCGCCTTTTCTTAAGCCTGTTTTCCAATTCTTTAAGACTTGATGCAACTATAAAAATATATACTCCGTATCCCAGCTTTTTCTTTAGAATCCTTGCTCCCTGAGGGTCGATATCCAGGATAACATCATAACCGTTTTTCAGCTGCTGCTTTATAAAATCGGCCGATGTGCCGTAATAATTCTCATGAACAACAGCCCACTCGATAAAATCTCCGTTCTCTATCATCTGATTGAACTGATTTTCATCAACAAAAAAGTAATCTTTTCCATCTTCCTCATTTTTCCTCGGTTTTCTGGTGGTATGTGAGATAGAATATTTCAAATCAGGGTATTTTTTAATCAATCTGTTGCACAGACTCGTTTTCCCGGCGCCGCTCGGTGCACTTACAACAAAAAGCTTACCCGGACTTTTTGCAATATCTTGGTTAGACAATATTCTGTACCTGCTCTCTGATCTTATCAATTTCACTCTTTGCAGAAACAACAATATTAACCACATCTGCTGAGTTACTTTTCGAACCAATTGTATTGAATTCTCTGTGAAGCTCCTGTGATATAAAGTCAAGTTTTTTACCGCAGAAATCCTCCTTCTCCAGTGTGCTCATAAATTGATTCAGATGTGAATCGACTCTTACCACTTCTTCGGTAATATCAGCCTTCTCTGCATAAAAACCTGCTTCCTGGGTAATTCTGTCCTCCTGGGCTTCTATATCCAGCTTCTCCATCCGTTTTTTAAATTTATCAAACCAATAATCAAAAACACTGTTCTTCAAGTTATCTATCTTTTTTGCCGATTCCTTAAGTCTTTCTATTCTTTCCTTTAAATCATTATAAAGGTTCTCCCCTTCTTGCTGCCTCATGCTGTTAAGCTCCTGGAGCGCCTGGCTGACAGAATCCTTTATAAATGCACCCACCTTTTCTTCAGTCTCTTTGTCTTCATTAAATTCCAGTATATCATCGTAATGAATCAGATGGTCTATACGGATATCATCCAAAACCTCGCTTTCCATCTGTATTTCCCTGAGAGCATCAAGATAAAGGTTGAGCATATTGTGGTTTATTTTCGGTATTTTAACAGGTTTTCTGAACTGCACATCCACGTTTATATCAATTTTACCGCGCTGTGCCTTTTCCCTGAAAATATTCATCAATTCGATTTCAAGATAGTTGAATAACTTCGGCAATCTGAATCTTAAATCGAGATATTTGCTGTTTACACTTTTGATTTCGGTTTTCACATAACAGAAATCGTTCGCAAGAAAATTCCTCCCAAAACCGGTCATACTTAAAATCATCAAAACACCTTTATTATTTAAATTTAATAAGTTATAATAAACGTTAATAGTACAAAATATTCAACAGGAGGTCAATATGTTTAATACCACAACATTGGTTGCAATAATTATTTTGCTCGTATTATCTTTGCTTGTTAACATTCTTAAGATTTTAAGAGAATATGAGCGAGGCGTTGTATTCAGGCTGGGTAGGTTTGTCGGAATTAGAGGCCCCGGTTTAATCATTCTGATACCTTTTGTAGAAAAACTTATCAAAGTTAATCTGAGAACAGTTGTTATGGATGTGCCGCCTCAGGATGTTATCACCAAAGACAACGTATCTGTTAAAGTAAATGCCGTTGTATATTTCAGGGTAGTGCATTCAGATAAAGCCATTCTGGAAGTGGAAAATTACCTGACCGCCACATCACAGCTCTGTCAGACAACACTAAGAAGTATAATAGGACAATTTGAGCTGGACGACATACTTTCCAACAGAGATAAAATCAACAGCGATCTCCAGACGATTATCGATTCACAGACCGATCCTTGGGGAGTAAAGGTGAGTGCGGTGGAAATAAAACACATCGACCTCCCGAATGAAATGCAGAGAGCAATGTCAAAGCAGGCTGAAACAGAAAGAATAAGGAGATCCAAGGTAATCAATGCTAACGGTGAACTGGAAGCTGCCGAAAAGCTTTCCCAGGCAAGTGACATAATGTCCACCAACCCCATAACCATTCAACTGAGATATCTTCAAACGCTCAACGAAATCGGCAATGAGAAAAATTCGACCATTGTTTTCCCAATTCCAATAGAGATGTTTAAACTTTTTGAAAAATTTATGAAGGATGATAATAAAAACGAGAAAACAAAAGAGTGAGAGAGTGAAATAATGAAATAGTGAGATAGGGAAATAGTGAGGTAGGGAATTAGAGCTGAGTTTTAAATACTTTATTTCACAAACAGACAGAGCAGGACAGGTTCTTGCCAATTAACAACTACGACCAAATCAAGTTTCTCACTTGTACATATTACGAGTCTTTGTTCACCCTGTTAAATATCAGCTTCGCTGATTGCCTGTGGCATTTAACAGGGCAGGGAGTGATAACGACGAAGCAATCTCTCTTTTTATATTATTTTGAGATTGCGAAACTTAAAGGAATAACGATAAATAACTGTATATTTTTACTAACATTGAACGTTGAACCTTGAACTTAGAACATAACCCATAACCCATTACCCATCATGCATCACGGTATCTGCAGATAAGATTCTTAAAAAAACTCTTGATTTCAGCCATTTTTGTAATTATACATACCATTCGGGAGAATTTGGCAGAATGCCATTTTTTTCGTTATCTTGGGAATATAGTGGCCCGACGGGGCCTCTGCAATGGAGGCAGTGTGAACCCCGCCAGGCCCGGAAGGGAGCAACGGTAGCATTGTCTTCCATGTGCCGGAGAATCCCTGTCGGGCCTCTATATTATCAATTTATTATTTACTAAGAGGTAGACGATGCTGAAACAATTCAGAAATCAAAAAAGACTTCTCAGTGTTTTCCTATGGCTGGTTATTGCTGCATTTATAGGCACAATTTTTCTGGTCTGGGGTGTGGGGAGCAGAAATCAAAGCAGCAGCAACTACGCACTGAGAGTTAATGAATACAAAGTTTCTTATGAAGAGTATCAAAACTCATATCAAAATACAGTTGATACACTAAGGCAGCTATTCGGGAATCAGTCCGAACAAATGCCTTCTAATGAGGAAATACAAAAGCAGGTTATAACAGAATTAAAAAACAAATACCTTTTGCTGGGACAAGCAAATAAGCTCAATATTCCGGTCTCAGATACCGAAGTAATGAATGAGCTCACCAATATCTCATCTTTTCTGCAAAACGGACAATTCAGTCCGGAAAGGTACACCAATATTTTACGGGCAAACGGTTTAACACCTGCTGCATTTGAGCAGAGTTTAAAAGAAGATATAAAAATCTCCAAACTGAGAAACATGATTAGAAACTCAACACGGGTTACCCCTTCAGAAATAAAAAAAGAATATACTTACCGTAACACCGAAGCTAAAATAAGGTATATTTCATTCTCCCCTTCATCTTTCAAAGATAGTGTAAATATCAAAGATGAAGACCTGAGGGCATATTTTGTTGAGAACAAGGAAAACTACAGAATTCCTGAGGAAATCAAATTAAAATACATAGAATTCGACCCCCGGGACTTTGACTTCAAAACCAACATTACTCAGCAGGAAATGGAAAGTTATTACTTTCAAAACAAATCTGAATTCAGTCAGCCGGAAAAAGTCAGGGCCAGCCATATCCTTATAAGAGTAAAAAACTTTGATAATGAAACCGAAGTAAAAAATGCCAGAAATAAAATTGAAAATATCCTGGCACAGTTAAAAAAGGGAAAAGACTTTTCAGAAATGGCAAAAAAATATTCTGAAGATGCCAGTGCACAAAACGGCGGTGACTTAGGATATTTCAAAAAGGGTGAGATGATAAAAGAATTCGAAAATACCGCCTTTTCTCTGGAGACCGGGAAAATAAGCGGCATTGTAAAAACTCCTTTCGGTTTTCATATAATTAAAGTTACAGACCACCAGAAAGCCAAAGAACTTACATTCCAGGAGGCCAAAGACTCCATAGCTGAAAAGCTGAAAGAGCGTAATAAAGAACAGTATTTCAATGACAGGGTTTTTAATATATACAGTAAAATTTTAAAAGCTTCAAATATTTCAGCATACCAATCTAAAAATGATAATATCACTGTTCATACAACAAAATACTTCAACACTTACGAGAATGTTTTCCCCCTGGAAGGTAAACCGGATGTGAAGAGACAATTGTTTAACCTTCCTGAAACTGAGGTCAGTAACGTTATCGATATAGGCGATAAAAAATATATCTTTGAAGTTGCTGACAGAAAGGATTCATATGTACCGGAATTCAGCAAAATAGAAGAAAAAGTTAGACAGGATTATATTCAGGAGCAAAGTATACAAAAGGCCCGGAATTATGCCGAAAAGCTTCTAAAGGAAAATAAAAATATCGAAAGCATATCAGACAGTGTCAATAAAAATTATACAACAACGCCTTTTTTTAAAAGAGCTGAGAGCATTCCCGGAATCGGTATCAACAGCAAGTTGACTGACGATATCTTCGCTTCTGAAAAGGGAAGCACACTCGATAAACCATACACAATAAATTCAAGGGTATATCTTGTCGAGTTGGCAGATATAAAAACCCCGGATTTTCCGGCAGAAAAAGATCATCCGGATATCAGAAACTTCATAGCCAATATAAAAAGCGAAGCAGCATTGAATTCCTATATCAGCAAACTCGAATCAAACGCTGAAATATGGGTGGCACCATCCCTTAGAGAT
The DNA here is from genome assembly GCF_036172515.1 of Flexistipes sp. Taxonomy (NCBI): domain Bacteria; kingdom Pseudomonadati; phylum Deferribacterota; class Deferribacteres; order Deferribacterales; family Flexistipitaceae; genus Flexistipes; species Flexistipes sp. Next base: position 117,899 of record NZ_JAXKVW010000005.1, on the reverse strand, counting down.
TATATCGGTAACTAAAAATCAGGCAAATAAAATCTTGCTCTTCGTTCTGCCACTGCGGGGCTTCGCCTCCGCCCGTAGGCGGACCGAGACAAGACGTGACTGAAAACTACGTAATCTCTCAAAACATCTACCTCTCTACCTCACCACCTAACTCACATCTCACATCTCACATCCCGCATTACACATTACGCGTAACGGTTATAATCCAATCAGCTTGACTATACCGCTATTTTTCTTTATATCTAAGTAAATAAGCAGGTCAGGTTAAATATGATTTCCGGTCTTTTTATACTTTTTCTATTTCTTTTTCTCGGCAACACCACTTCAGAGATCCTTAATATTCCTATTCCGGGCAGCGTCATAGGGATGTTATATCTGACAGGTGCACTTCGATTTAATATTGTAAAACTCGATTTGGTAAAAGATGCAGCAGAAGTTTTGGTAAAAAATATGGCTTTTCTTTTCATCCCTCCAGGCGTCGGAGTCATGCTTTACTTCAATTTGATTGGAAATTCTTTTTTATCTATTGTCGTATCATTTTTTTTGAGCGCAATTTTGGTTTTAATTGTGGTTGGGGTTTCACAACAGATACTTGATCGGGGGAAACAGAATGATTGAATCTCCTTTATTTGCCGTAATGTTCACTTTCGGAGTTTATTTTTTATCTTCAAAATTATATTCAAAATTTAAATTTTTTCTTTTTAATCCTATCCTGTTGTCAATTGTTTCCATTATTGTTTTCCTTAAAATTTTTAACATAGACTATAATACTTATTTTGCAGGAGCTAAAATAATAAGCTTTTTTCTACCGGTATCTGTGGTAGCCCTGGGTGTCCCTCTTTACCTACAGCTGGGTGAAATAAAAAAGCGCGGTTTCTCGATAATACTGTCCACCATAATCGGAAGTATTGTAGGTATACTATCAGCGGCGCTTACCGCAAAATATATGGGTGCATCCAAGGAAATAGTTGCAAGTATAGCCCCCAAGTCCGTTACCACACCGATAGCCATGTCGATTTCTGATAAAATCGGGGGTATAGCGCCGTTGACGGCCGCTTTAGTCATTTGTACAGGAATCTTCGGTGCAATACTGGGACCTGCAATTTTAAATCTGTTCAAAATAAAAGACAAAGTTGCATTCGGACTGGCAATGGGGTCCGCTTCCCATGGGATAGGAACGGCAAGAGCAGCAGAAGAAGGGCAGCTTGAAGGTGCTGTGTCAGGGCTGGCTATATCCCTCAACGGAGTAGCCACTGCAATTCTTACGCCAATCTTGTTTAAACTGATCTATCTGATCCTATGATCGATATAGTAGATATTCTCATAAAAAAATATGATTTGAGCGGCAGACAGGCCAAAAAACTTATAAAAAAAGGCTGTGTGCTGCTTAATGATAAGCCTGTAAGCTCAAGATATATAGAAAAAAGCGGAACGGATAAGATTACAGTCAACCTAAAAAGACCGGAAATCAGATACGATACCCATGATTTCTTTATTAAACAAACCCCGCATGTCCTTTTCCTCTACAAACCTCCGTTTATGCATACAGAAAGGATAACCCCTTTTGACCCTTTAACTCTTCAGGATATTGTACAAAACGAATTTCCAGGTTACAAGCTGATTTCAAGACTGGATTTTGAGACAGACGGAGTTGTTGCAGCAATCAGGGATTTACCGGAATATTCTACACAAAAACAGTACCTCGCTTTCATTTGCGGAAAACTTAGGGAAAACATAAAGCTTTCACCTGAAATAGACGCATCTCATCGAAAAAAGGTAAAAGTTTTAAACAGGCAGGGAAATAATATAACTGTTTTAAGCCCGATAAAGCATTTCAAGGATAGTTCCGGAGATGAAGTTTCACTGATCGGCGTTTCACTAAATTATGCTGCAAGACATCAAATCAGAGCCCTTTGCGCCCATATCGGCATGCCTATTGTAGGTGATACTTTATACGGTTTCAAAGATTACAAACGAATGCTTCTTCACTGCAAATACACGAAAATTGTCTCCCCACTGCTTAATGAAAAGGAAATTCAGGCATTAAGCCCCAACTGGCAGAGTTTTGTAAAATCTTTCGATTAAAGATTTTTTATGTTATAATTCAATCAAAAGGAGGAATTATGAAAGTCGCTGTTATCGGAGGAATTGCCGCCGGATTGTCCGCTGCAAGCAGGGTAAAAAAAGAGAACAAAAACGCCGAAGTTGTTGTATTTGAAAAAAGAGGCGACCTCTCCTATGGGGCATGCGGTATGCCCTATAATCTGACAATGGAAAATAACCCTCCGGAAAGTCTTTACGCTCTTGATTATCAAACCATAACCCAAAAAAGGGGCATAGATTACCGACTGTATACCCCGGTTAATGAAATACTGCCTGAGAAAAGCAAGCTTAAAGTATACGATTTCAACAAAAACGAAGGATACGATTACCATTACGATTATCTCATTTGTGCAACCGGTGCAATATACAACAGGCTTGATTTCGAAGGATTTGACGAAAGGGTTTTCTATTTTAAAAATCTTAATCACCTGCGAAATCTTAAAAACTTTCTCTATAAAAATAAACCGAAAAAAGCATGTTTGGTTGGTGCCGGCTATATTAATCTGGAACTGGCTGAAAACCTTGTTAACCTCGGTATTGATGTTACTATAATCGAAAAGTCAGACAGGCTGCTGCCTTTTTTACCCGCGGAACAACAGCAATTTGCCCTCTCACACCTTGAGTCAAAAGGGGTAAAAGTGTTTCTAAACACAGATATAATTTCAAAACAGGGCAATCTGTTTAACACTTCCAAAGGAACTTTTGAATGTGACTTTGTTGTTGTGGCAATAGGAGTAAAACCTAATACCGAAATTTTTCATGGCTCGGGCATTACCCTTGGAATAAAAAATGCTGTAAAAGTAAACCACAATCTGCAGACTAACATCGAAAATATCTTTGCAGCAGGCGATTGCGCAGAACATTATGTTCCGCTTTTGAAAGACTGGACATATATGCCTCTGGGAACAACCGCAAATAAAATGGGAAGAATATCAGGTTACAATATTGCCAACATAGATAATATGGAATCCTTTTACGGAATAAACCAGTCGGCGGCATTCAGGATATTTGATATTTCCGTAGCAACAACCGGTCTGAACGAAAAGCAATTAAGTGATTACAAGTTCAACTATAAAAAAACCGAAATAAGTATCCCGGACAGACCTGAATATATAGGTGGCGATACGCAGAAAATATGTTTACTGTACGACAGCAAAACGGGGCAAATATACGGCGCTCAGATAACGGGACACGGAACGGTTGCAAAAAGAGTTGACATTCTGTCAACAGCCATACATGCAGGAATGACTGTTGAGGATTTTTCCCATACAGATCTTACATATGCTCCGCCTTTTGCAAATGTATGGGACAGTCTTTTGGTGGCAGCAAATGTAGCATTAAAAAATTTATAACAAAAGGAGGATAAAATGTACAAAACAGAAAAAATATTGGTTCCCACTGATTTTTCAGAGTACTCCGATAAAGCTTTGAAGAAAGCTGTTGATATCGCGGAAACGTTTAATTCCGAAATTTATCTTCTTCATGTAATCCCCGATGAAGTGGGAATATCCATGGCTTATTTGGATAACGAAACCCAAAAAGAACTGACTGAAAGAATGGAAAAAGAAAGTATGAATGAGATGAAAAAGCAGGCAGAAAAAATTCTTAAAGGAAAGAACTTAAAAATAAATTATACCGTTAAAAAAGGTGTACCGTATCATGAAATTTTAAACTATGAAACCGAAGCCGGAACCGACCTTCTGGTCATTGCATCACACAGCAAATCTTTTATCGAGGAAGCTTTCTTCGGAAGTACAACTGAAAAAGTTGTAAGAAGATCAAAGTGTTCTGTATTTGTTGTAAGAGATTAATTGCAACATATGTAAGTTGCCTTACCTACACTTACGAAGTGTAGGTAAGGTTTCATTATTATTTAGACTGCCAGTTACAAATCTGAAAAATCCAGTGTCGCAAAATAATCGTCAATTGTTTCCGCTCTCCTTATCTGCTTTACGCTGCCGTCAGGTCTAAGGAGGAGTTCGGCAGATCTGAGTTTACCGTTATAATTAAATCCCATTGCATGACCATGAGCACCTGCGTCATGGATTACAACTATATCGCCGATATCAATTTTAGGCAGTTTACGGTCTATGGCAAACTTATCGTTATTTTCACATAAAGATCCTACTATATCGTATGTGTAATCATGAGGTTTATTTTCTTTGCCCAAGACGGTTACATGATGATATGCCTGATACATGCCGGGCCTCATCAGATTAGCCATACTTGCATCGAGTCCTATATAGTTTTTATAGATTTCTTTTTTATGAATAGCTCTCGCTACAAGATATCCATAAGGACCGGTTATCATTCTGCCGTTTTCCATATAAAGTTTCAACGGATCCAGATCAGAACCTTTTATCTTTTTATCAAATATTTTTTTCACTTCACCGGCAACATACTCGAGATCAACCGGCTCTTGATCAGGCTGATACGGGATACCAATTCCGCCTCCCATATTGATAAATTCAAAATTTATTCCCAGCTCACTGTGGATTTCAATAACCAAGTCCACCAGCATATTGACAGTCTCAATAAAGTAATCGGCATTAAGTTCATTTGAAGCCACCATCGTATGAATGCCGAAACGCTTCACTCCTTTCTCTTTTATCATACGGTATCCTTCGAAAAGCTGCTCCTTGGTAAAACCGTATTTAGCCTCCTCGGGATTGCCTATTATGGCATTCCCCTCTCTCAAAGGTCCGGGATTATATCTGAAGCTCAGCAATTCCGGCAACCCCACCTGCTCTTCTAAATAATTGATGTGGGTTATATCATCGAGATTAATGATAGCGCCCAGCTCTTTGGCTTTACTGTATTCTTTTGCAGGTGTTTCATTTGAGGTAAACATAATATTTTCGCCGGTTATACCGTTTTTTTCAGATAAGATGAGCTCCGGAAGGGAGCTGCAGTCCGTGCCGAATCCTTCATCCTTCATTATTTTTAATATATGAGGATTGGGAGTGGCTTTTACGGCAAAATACTCCTTAAAATCGTCTCCAAGCCAGCTGAAAGCTTTCTTAAGCCTGCGGGCATTCTCTCTGATTGCCTTCTCGTCATAAATATGAAACGGTGTGGGGTACTTTTCAGCAATCTTCTCTATTTTTTCTTTATTAAAAGGAACTTTCTTCTCCGACATAATTTTCCTCCAGATTATTTCAAATTGAAATCATTTTATAAATGCAAATACGCACATTTTCAACCAAAAATTGGGATATTGTATAATCGGCAATAAAAATCAGTGATAAAATATTGTTGAATTTACATAGTAAGACGATTTTTACTAATCAATACAAAGAAACATACTTTTAAATTACTGGGAATTATGACTTTTTAAAATAAAAAAGGCCCTTTTCAAGGGCCTAAAAAATTTACTTAACTGTTTCTTTAAAATTCTTGCCGGGTGTAAACTTAGGAGTCTTTCCGGCTGGTATCTTTATTTCAGCACCTGTTTGAGGATTGCGTCCTTTCCTTGCCTGACGCTGTTTCTGTTCAAAGCTTCCGAAACCTACCAATGTAACCTTGTCGTTTTTCTTTACTGCTTCCATCACACTGTCCTGAAATGCATTCAGAGCCTTTTCAGCGTCTGTTTTTGTCAAACCGCTTTTCATTGCAATTTTTGCTACAAGTTCTGACTTTGTCATAATTACCTCCTTTTATTAAAGACAACATAATGTAGTCTTTTAACTACACAAAACTACTTTGAATTAATCAAACATCTTTAAAGTCTAAATTAGCGTCCGGATAGACTAACTCACTGAAAAATATTTTACGCTTAGAAATTATATACATAACTCACCCAAGTTTGCAAACAAAATTATAAAGTTTTTAAAAATTATCTTAATTTCCTCCAATTTATTGAAAAACTTGTTGAATATCCCGGTTGTTTCCAATTATAATTCTTCAACGGAGTCTATTATGGGAAAAAAGCAGTATATCCTGTCAATCGATCAGGGCACAACAAGCTCAAGAGCTGTTATATTTAACAAAGCCGGCAGAATTATAACCATTGCACAAAAGGAGTTTTCCCAAATTTTGCCAAAACCCGGTTGGGTGGAACAGGATCCTCTGGAAATATGGTCGTCCGTCCAGTCTGTAATAGCAGAAGCTTTGGCAAATTCAGGTCTTTCCGGCAGCAGTATTCAGGCGGTCGGTATCGCCAATCAGCGGGAAACAACGGTTATATGGGATAAAAACACGGGAAAACCTGTCTATAACGCTATAGTTTGGCAGTCAAGACAGACCGCTGATATATGCCAAGAGTTAAAAAGCAAGGGAGTTGAAAAGATTTTCCGGGAAAAAACCGGCCTTGTAATTGATCCATATTTTTCAGGAACAAAAATAAAATGGATTCTCGAAAACGTTGAAGGAGCGCGGCAAAAAGCTGAAAAAGGAGCCTTGCTTTTTGGAACAATCGACACCTGGTTGCTCTGGAAACTGACAAAAGGCAAAGTCCACGCAACTGATTACAGCAACGCTTCCAGAACACTCCTTTACAACATTCACCAGCTACAATGGGATAACGAGTTGCTGAGTTACCTTAATATCCCCTACTCAATACTTCCCGAAGTGAAAAAGTCCTCGGAAATTTTCGGACACACTGTTCCTGAAACGTTTGCCGGTTACAGCGTCCCCATTGGCGGCATTGCAGGTGACCAGCAGGCGGCGCTATTCGGCCAAACCTGTTTTGAAAAAGGTATGGTGAAGAACACATACGGAACAGGATGTTTTATACTGATGAATACGGGGAATAAAGCATATAACTCAAAAAAAGGGTTACTCACAACAATTGCATGGGGGATTAACAATAAAATAGATTACGCTCTTGAAGGCTCGGTTTTTGTAGCCGGAGCTGCAGTTCAATGGCTTAGAGACGGGTTAAAAATTATAGAGAACGCCGGAGAAATTGAGACAGAGGCCGCTAAAGTAAAAGACTCAGGCGGAGTATATGTGGTCCCTGCATTTGTAGGTTTGGGAACGCCGTATTGGGATGCGGAGGTAAGAGGCAGTATCTTCGGATTAACTAGGGGGACAAAAAAAGAGCACCTTGCAAGGGCAACACTTGAATCAATCGCATATCAAAACAAAGATGTGATATCTGTAATGCAGGAGGAAACAGGAATGGAAATTCCGCTTCTCAAAGTGGACGGGGGAGCTGTTTCAAACAATATATTAATGCAGTTCCAAAGCGACATTCTGGATACTAAAATCCAGAGGCCCCTGTGTATGGAAACAACTGCTTTGGGGGCAGCTTTTCTGGCAGGACTTGCAGTCGGTTTCTGGAAAGATACAAAGGAAGTTGCTGAAACATGGAAAGTTGACAAGGAGTTTACTCCCAAAATGGATAAAATAACAGCTGAAAATCTGTATAACAAATGGCAAAAGGCTGTAAAAGCAGCAATGAGTTACAAACCGTGATTTAAGCCCCCCATTTCCTACACGTTATTTCTGTAATATTTACACATACACAACGACTTATCAAGAAGAAATTAGTAACATTTTATTGATAACAAGTTAATATGAAGTTATAGATATTCAGGGGGTTTTTTATGAAACACACGGATGACAGAGACATCACCATCACGTTGGGAAAAGACAGACTTGTAATACAGAAACGCTATAAATTTGCCAGTATATTAAACGATTTTTTGATAGCGGTATGGTTTCTCATGGGAAGTGTTATGTTTTTATATCCCGACTGGGTCAAAGCGGGGACATGGCTATTTATTCTGGGAAGTGCCCAGCTCTTAATAAGACCGTGCATACGCCTTGCCCATCATATTCATTTGAAAAAACTTCCGGAATCGCACTGGGAAATGTGATCAAACTACAAAAAACACAAAAACGGGGCATAATTTGTCAATACATCCTGTAGTACATAAAATACTTACTTACAGAGGAGTGTTGAATAAACAAAAATTTTTACAACCGAGTCTGAAAGGTTTATCCGATCCTTTAAATATAGTCCCTCAAGGTGCCGGCGAATTGATTGCAGACACTATCAGGCAGAACAATAAGATTTATATTTACGGAGACTATGATGTAGACGGTGTTTGCTCCGCGGCACTCCTTGTTAATTTTTTTAAAGAATTAGGCTTTGAAAATTATCAAACACTTATACCCAGCAGATATGAAAACGGCTACGGATTAACGCCTGATACTGCCCGACAGATGGCAAAAAACGGAGCAGATATGGTTATTACTGTTGACTGCGGTATAACCTCTGTTAAAGAAGTAGAATATTTAAAAAATCATAACATAAAAGTAATTGTCACAGACCATCATCTGCCAAAGGATGGACAGCCTGAAGCTGATTTTATTATAAACCCGAAAATAAACCCCGAAAAAATAAATGAGCCGGATTACAGCTTATGCGGATGCGGAGTTGTCTTTAAACTGCTCCAGATAATCAGGCGAATTTTAAACAGAAAAGATATAAATTTAAAAAAATACCTGGATCTTGTAGGGCTGACCACCGTGGCGGATATTGTACCACTGACAGGAGACAACAGAATTCTTGTAAAATACGGCCTTGACGTAATAAACAGCACACCTTCACCCGGCATTGAAGCATTGGTTGAAATAAGCAGATTAAAAGATAAAAAAATCAAATCTTATCACCACGGTTTTGTACTTGGCCCAAGGATTAATGCAAGCGGGCGCATTGATGTCGCTGATACTGCTCTGGAACTGCTTACAGGTGATAATTATGCAAATAATCTGAAACTGGCTGAAGAACTTGATAATAAAAACAAGGACAGACAGGACTTATGCGAAATCACCTTTAACGAAGCTGTAAAAATTATTGAAAAAGACAAATACGGTAAAAACAGAGTAATCGTTGTATATCAGCCGCACTGGGTAAAAGGGATAATCGGAATAGTAGCTTCCAGGATAATGGAGAAATACTATCGTCCCGTTATTATTTTTGGCGGCGAAGACAGGCTGAATGAAGGAGTAACAGGTTCAGCACGCTCAATTGACGGAATTGATATGTTTGAAATACTTTCAAAAATTGATAGAGACAGCCCCGGCTTACTTGAAAAATTCGGCGGACACACTAAAGCTGCCGGTTTGTCTGTAACAAGGGAAAATATAGATAAATTCAGAAATAAAATTAATGAAATTGTATGCTCAGAATGCAAAGAAGAAGTTTTTATAAAAAAGAAAGACTACGATTTAGACGTCACTGTTGATGATATCAATGTCAATTTGGCAAAAGCTCTGGAATTGCTCGAACCATTCGGCGAAGGCAACAGAAAGCCAGTATTTCGTATAAAGGAACCTGTAATAGAAAATCAGCGCATAGTTGGCAAAAACGGTGAACATCTGATGTTTGAGCTCGGGAATGTAAATGGTAAAAAAGTGAGGGGTATTCGATTTAACTCTGCAAAATCTGAAATTAATCCGGAACAACTATTCGGATATATCGAGTGTAACAGATACAATGGTGGTGAATACTGTCAGGTGAAAATAATATCATAAAATAGCACAAAAATTAAATAATTGATCATAAAGAATAGTAGTGCCTGAGGGGGGACTCGCAGGCGAAAATCCTTATTTATCAATCATTTAAAATTTAGCACAATTATATTTAACAGTAATTTATGAACGGTCGGTATAATTGGATATAATCCAAAAATAATGGAAAATAGCACAAAAATAACACATACGCCTGAAGGCCAAAAATTTTTAACTATTGAAACTCGGATCTTCGATAAAACTATCCAAGAATTCTTCTGTAATCCCTTTTATATTTCTTCTTTGGCATAAAGCATAAAGTTCTTCTACGGCAGAGAAAGGGAAAAATTTCGGATATAAATCTCTAAATTGTTTTTTAGATGCTTCTTGCATAAACTTTGGTTTATCTTCATCTGGGGCAACAATAACATATCTTGTGGGAAAAGGAGGAAACAAATCAGAGAAAGTTTTCATACGAGTTAATCCACTTCGTATACCAGTCGTACATTCAATTTCCATGATAGCAGGCATTAGCCTGCTATTTTTAAACCATATACAGTCTATTAATAAGGCGGCCTTTGCAGCATCACTATAACCCATTAAAAGCTTCTCATTTTCTAGTGACTGCACAACTCCATTAATTTCACCTATTTTTTTATCTTTGTAAATAATACCTTTGTCATTTTGTGCAATCCATGTTCTAAAGCCTAGTTGAATACCAATGTGTATTAATGCAACTTGAATCTGGGCATGCCTCCTTTTTATTTCAATATCAAGTTCATTTTTATCTTGATTATTATATGGAACTACTAAGGATTCATAAACTGCTTGGTGAGAAGGTATTTCAGAAATCACCTGTTCAGTATCAATTTCGCATATTTTACCTAGTTCATGTGGGGTCTCTGGCAACCATACAATATGTTTGTGTCCTTTCTTTATCTTTGAGTACGAATCAATCATTTCAATTCTACCGGGATATGTAACATAAAAATTAGAGGTATAAGCCAATAAACTTTCCAATACAGAACGAGTATTATAGCTTGCCCCGAGAACTCTATCAATATTGATGGGGACTCCTTCTTTTATAGCGTTAGCAACTCTCCATATCAAGTTAGATGAAATAGATTCTTCTTTCGCTTGATCTAAAGATCCGCCTTTAGAAGGATCATAACGTTTAATAATTATAGGACCCTCGGGCAAATTAATATGTACAATTTTAATCAGACCTTTATTCTGTGGGTTTATGTAATTATAAAACCTGTTTTTATCTAATTGATTAACAGCATTTGTAATATTGGAAGCTGTTAATATCATCTTTACTCCTTATAAATTGAGGGTTTAGTCCATTTATAAAAACTTTAATTGAATTGGCTATTCCCCTAGATAAAAGATAAGGTACCCCATTGCCAACAGTCTTGAATTTATTAGTCAAAGTCATATCTAACGGCAATTCAAAACATGCAGGAACACTTTGTATAGCCAATGCTTCAGCAACACTTATTCTCCTTGCTTCTGTTGGATGAAGATGTACTTCATTGTTGCCATAAGCTGCAGTAGGTGAATATCTATATCTATGCAATCTTTTATATGATTTCTTTGACACATCTCCTTCGGGTATAGACTGAAACTTCGGTAAGCCTGCTTTGGGCTTAAATTGATCTTGGCTATTTTGATGGTTATATGTACTGTTTTTATCAAACCAGTATTTTACAGTCAGTTCAAAAGGGACATCTTTAGGTTTGCTTATATTTGTTTGGAATGGATTTATAGTAGGCCAGTTCAATTGCAATATTTCCTCTTTATCAAATTTTTTGTCTATATTCCAGTTAAAATTATTAATATCGTTACTATTAGATAGAAAATGCTTTTGTATAGCAAACATTATAATTCTATCTCTATCTTGTGGGACACCATATTCTATGGCATTTACTAGTTTTTCCATTATTACATAACCTGCATCATACAATTTTGTTTTAACTTTTTCATAAAATTCTCTGTGCTTTTTTGTATTCCACAGCCCTTTTACGTTTTCGAACAATAAAAAATCAGGTTTTAATTTACAAGTTAAATCAATGTATGTTTCAGTCAGTTTACCATTCTCTCCATCTTTACCTCTGTTTCTTCCACCTACCGAAAAATCTGGACAAGGAGGACCACCAATAAACCCTACTATATTCCCTTTTATTCTTTCCAGATTAATGTTATTCGATAATATTGATATTTCATGTTGAGACAGTAAATTGACTATACTATTATCTGAGTACCCGTAAATCGGTTTTTTGTATCCCATTTTTAATCTTGAATATTTATATGCATATATAAATGGCTGAAAATACTCATTAACATATACTATATCATATCCTGTATCTTCAAATCCGAGATCCAGTAAACCGCACCCAGAAAAGAAAGAAAAAATAGATATTTTATTCATTTAACAATCTCTCTAAAAAAGAAATGTTAAAATCTATATCTTTTTTCAGTTGACACTCCCAGACAACAAGCACTCTCCAGCCCATTTCTCTAAGAAGTGACTGATTTCTTTTATCTCTATCTAAGTTTGATTTTATTTTATTTTCCCAATATTCAGAATTAGATTTCGGTCTTGATGCATTTATACATCCTTCATGCCTATGCCAAAAACATCCATGCACAAATATTGCGGTCTTTTGTTTAGTTAAAACAATATCAGGATTTCCTGGTAATTCTTTATAATGAAGGCGGTATCTGTATCCCATTTTCCATAATGCCTTTCTTGCGAGAAGTTCTGGTTCAGTGTTCTTTGACTTTATTTTCTTCATGTTTTCACTTCTTTTCTCTTTAGATATCTTATCCAATCTATCCACACCCTTCATTAATTTATCACTACAACTTGACTAATTATAAAAATGTCTTAACATAATATCAAATTCTATCACTGAACTATAATTATAATATTAGTTTATCATTGGATAAAGTTCAATCAATATATTGATTGAACAGCGAAGCTGCAACTATTCCTTATTACCGGAATGAGTGCAGCAGATATTTTTTGCGTTCACTTTCAAAAGTGAATGCAAAAAAGGAATACGCAAAAACCTTTTGTTTACAAGTCTTTTCGCCGATTTTTGTTTTACAGAAAAAACAGAAAATTCATTATCATGTCATTGTATACGGCCGTTTTTTTATTACGTGTCCGGATATGATGCCAGGCGGTTGCTGCGCCATTCATGATAATGTCTGACTTCCCTTTATAATCCCGGAGACGGGTTCATATATAGATTATACAGGCTTTCTTGGTGCCCGAAACCAGGAGGATATCGCTAATATAAATTTACTGGGCAGCGTATAATCTGCATATGACCTTCACAGACAATATCAGCAGGGTGATGACCCTACTTTTCTTAATTAATTTAGTATTTCCTTGACTCCTTTTCTTCACATAAATGAAGGGAGGGCTGTTATGTCAAAAATAAAGCGTAATTTTATCGGGGAAAAAGATTTATCTCGAAAAGCAGCAAGCTTCCGCCTTGCCATGCAGGTTGTAAAGTCGGGCAACGAAGAAACAATACAGAAATCTGCCCAATCTATCCGAATGCTGGCTAATTTCGCCAAAGAAGAATATGGTCTGAAAAATATATCCCGCCTTGATTCGTTGCAAATGGCCGATTTTGCACACAGGCTATTAGAAAAACGGGAAAATGGTGAAATATCAGCCGGGCACACTACAAATATTATATCTTCACTTAATACAGTCTTTACTCATTATTATCGTGATGATCTTAAGATTTCAGCAAAAGAATACGGTCTGAACCGGGGTCATCGTTTTAACAATATTGATAAAAGTGTGTCAGCAGATATACACAATAAATTCTCGGACTTTCTTACAAAGAGTTATATTAATCACGGTGACGCCCGTTATGAAGCCCTCAGACTGCAAGTTGAGTTACAGAGGGGGATCGGGTTACGATTTAAAGAGTCGGCCTTATTTTCAGGCAAAGAACTGCAAAGAAATGGTAATTTAAATATAAGAAAGGGCACAAAAGGAGGCCAGCTTCGAAGAGTGCAGTCCACAGAAAAACAGAGGGAACTGGTACGTGAGGTAAAAGATTTTCGTAAAGAATCCAATCTAAAGACATCATTAATACCTGACGGCATGAGTTTCAAGGAATGGCGACACTTTGCTTACAACACGGTCAAGGAATTCAATAAAGAGATCGGGCTTAAATACAATTTTCACGGTGAAAGACATCATTATGCACAATCCAGATATAAAGAACTGACAGGATACGAACCGCCGGTTAAAAGCAACGGAGAAACTTTTATTGATAAAGAAAAGGATTATCAGATACGTCTTATTATAAGTGAGGAATTAGGTCATCATCGTGTTGACATTACCAATTTTTATATAGGGGGCGATAATGAGTGTTAATAAACTTTTTGAAGAATTTTGCAGGAAACACAGAATAACTGGTTCGAACTCAAATATGAAACAAGTAAACCGACTAATAAGACATTTTTTAGAATTCATGCAGGACAATTATCCTGACATAAAACATTTGGATAAAATAAACTATGACCACAAAAATGCTTATTATAACCACCTTAAGAATGAATGCTGGAAGGGAAGTATCTCAAAGTCTTACCTGAAAGATAATTTCTACGCGGTCAATAAACTATTTAAAGCTATCTGTAAGACTGAACTTGTTTATGATGTGCCAAAAATAATGCAATCAGTAGACGGAAATAAAAAAATAACTGTTACAAAAGAAGAATATAATAATATTAAAATCTGGAGAAGAAAATACGGTAAAATTTTACCCCCAACATAGTTTTTAATGTCCTGATCCATACTCCCAATAAAAAAAAGAAAAAGATTGACCCCTCTCTTTTTTGATGATTAAGGAGGGCGCTTTATGAAAAACACTTGCATTTATTCAGAGAAATCCGGTAAGAAAGAAGATGAGTTGTTTGAAAACTCAATAGGTGGCACGCAGGGATCAGGAAGTGCTGATTTCAGTTCAGCACAAAGGTATTATGCGGAAACAGTAGTTAACGGCAGAAGAACATTAGCAGACGTTACCGAAGAGATTCTGAAACTGCAACTGATTATCAAACAGTATGAAAGAAGATTTAATGACGACAATGACGAATTACTTACTACAGGTGAAGCTGCAAAATTCTTCAAAGTACACCAGCAGCATCTCAGAAATCTCAAATCCCAAGGCAAACTGGGAGAAGGCAAACATTACATAAGAGTTGGCCGAAAACTGTTATTCCGCAAAAATGCCCTACTCCAACATTTTGGCCTTCAGGTGTAGCTGGAGGTCGGTATGGGTCTATTTGTACGCGGCAAAACAATATGGTACCGATTTAACTATAAAGAGAGACAGGTCAGGGAATCAACGGGTTTGGAGAATACAAAAGAAAACATTGAAGAAGCCAGATTTGACTTTAAAAGACTGAAAAGACAGTTAAGAGAAGACACGTTTGACTATCTGAAGTGGTTTCCTGATTCACCGAATCTGGAGAAATTAGGTATCCAGAAAGAAGTGCCTGAAGAAGAGGTACCGAGGATAAAGTTCTCTGAACTTGCCGAAGAATGGTACAAAAGGCAGAAGAAATTAAGACTGAAAAATACAACTTTGAAGGGCTATAAGAGTTCCATGAAATATGCTGTTGAATTTTTCGGTGATATGTATGTTCATAAGATTAAGCGTATTGATGTTGAAGACTACATTATCCACCTGATGGACAAGGAACTCAATAACAAAACCATAAACAATAAACTTATAGCGGTTAGACGCATACTTGAACTGGCTTATGATAGGGAATACATAGAAGAAAATCCTTCAAAAAGGGTAAAAAATCTTCGAGTGGAAAAATCGGAAATAGAACCGTTCACAGCCGAAGAAGTATCCTTGATACTAAACTATGCTTACAAACACTATCACCGCTTTTATGCTTTTTACGCCGTACTTTTCATGACAGGTATGCGGATGGGCGAAGTCCTCGCCATGAAATGGCAGAACGTGGATTTTAACAGAGGGACTTATCATGTGAGAGAACGGATGACAAGCGGCGATCTGGACACGGTAAAAACAGTCGGTTCAA
This sequence comes from Flexistipes sp., assembly GCF_036172515.1. Classification (NCBI taxonomy): domain Bacteria; kingdom Pseudomonadati; phylum Deferribacterota; class Deferribacteres; order Deferribacterales; family Flexistipitaceae; genus Flexistipes; species Flexistipes sp. The sequence goes on along the minus strand of NZ_JAXKVW010000005.1, from coordinate 102,245 downwards.
AGCGCCATGTGGTATTGACGGATGAAGTTTTGCAGGCATTAAAAGTACACAAAAAATATTCTTTCATGAAAAGTGATTTCGTATTTATTAATCAGTACGGAAAACCTTATGACAGTTCAACAGCAATAAGAGAATACGCTTGGGAACCAATGCTGAAAAGGCTTGGGCTGGAATACCGAATAATGTATCAGGCAAGACACACATATGCCGTTCTAAGCTTGCTTGCTGATGATAATATCAATTTTATCTGCAGTCAATTAGGACATGCAAGCTTCGAAATGTTATTCAGAGTATACGGCAGATTTATAAAAAATAACCAGGCAAAACCAAACATAAGTTCACTGATTAGCCTTGATCACGGAAACCAAAATAGCACAAAAATAGCACAATGAGGTTAGCCCAAAAATTAAGTTATTGGTAATAAAGAGGAATAATAGTGCCTGAGGGGGGACTCGAACCCCCACAGCCGATTACGGCCACAAGATCCTTAGTCTTGCGTGTCTACCAGTTCCACCACCCAGGCAAAAGGTTTGAAACTACTGTATATCAGTAACAGCACAGCATATTGTGTGAAAGGCTTATACGATTTTTTGGCCTTATTGTCAACTGTAAAATAGGAAGTTCTTCCAATATTTTTAAACATATAATTGTTTTTCCCCTAAAATATTTCAGTTTTTTACTTTCAAATTATTCAAAAAATCAGACCTTTGAGTAAGTACACTATCCTATTCAAGTACTGATCGCATATGAATTTATGTACTCGGTGCTCGAAATCTTTCTTCTTCTCCAGGATTAGGGAAAGAAGCAGAGGGAGTACATTTTGTTTTCAAACAGAGTCCTGTACATCTGTAGGGCTAAAGCTTTGCTTCTAGAATCATTCAAACATCTTATAACTCAACAAATGGTAGAAGTGACATACTTGTAAGATTTTCATAATTCTATTATCCTGATACATTGCAAATCCAGATAGATTTTAGTCAGGAGGGTTAATAGTGAAAATCACAGCTACTGATACATTTTCCATACAGATGGAGTCAGGCTTTTCAGTTGCAGATATTACCGGTAAAATTAGTGATTTTGTAGAAAAATGCGGTTTTATGGAAGGAACAGTTAACGTATTTGCAAAAGGCTCCACAGCCTCAGTCACCACAACAGAATACGAACCCGGAACAGTGAAAGATCTAAGGCAACTTTTTCATCAACTTGCTCCTGAAGGTAAAAATTACGAACATCACAAAACATGGAATGACGGTAACGGCCACAGCCACCTCCAGGCATCAATACTGGGGCCATCAATCACCTTGCCTGTACAAAATGGTAAAATTCTTACAGGAACCTGGCAGCAAATCATACTGATTAATCATGATATCCGGGTTAGAAAAAGAACTGTTGTCTTGACAGCATTAGGCAGTTTTTATTAATTTTTACTTGGAAAATTATTAAAATTGTTATACATAACAGTACTTCGGGATGTAGCGCAGTTTGGTAGCGCGCTGGTTTCGGGTACCAGAGGTCGTGGGTTCAAATCCCGCCATCCCGATCCCATTCATTTCACAAACTTAACAAATTTTTTGACTTTATTCATCCTGTCTGTATATTAAAATCTAAAGGAGCATTATGAACAAATCGAGAATTGTTATAACAATGGGAGACCCTGCAGGTATTGGCCCTGAAATAACGGCAAAACTGCTAAACCATACCTGGATAACGGATAATTATCATATAACAATATCCGGTAACAGACATTTGCTGCTAAAGTGGATAAAAAAGATACCGTCAAACATAGATATATTAGAAGAGGATAAATTTTCCGGTTTTAACTTTCCCACGGGTGTCACGGATAAATCCGCAGGTGAAGCCTCTATTCTATACATAAAAAATGCTGTCGAACTGATACAGAATGGCGAGGCAGACGCTTTGTGCACCTGCCCTATAAATAAAAAATCCATTCAGATGGCAGGTTATGATTACAAAGGTCACACCGATTTCCTGGCCGAATTAACAAACAGTCCCGATTATTCGATGATGCTGATGTGTGAGTATATGAAGGTGGTACTGGCAACTACTCACATTCCCCTAAGAGAAGTGCCCGACAAAATAAAGCCGGATAAACTTCTGAAAACTATAATAAATACGCACAATGCCGGCAGACTGTTCGGTACTCCGGAGCCAAAGATTGCCCTGTCGGGGCTGAACCCTCACAGCGGAGATGAAGGTGTAATAGGTTTTGAGGAGCAGGAAATCATTGCCCCTGTAATCGGAGAAGCTGAAAATTTGGGAATTAATATTGAGGGCCCCTTTGCGGCGGACAGTCTTTTTACTGAGAAAAATCTGAACAGATATGACTTTTTCATTGCAATGTACCATGATCAGGGGCTGATACCGCTGAAAATGAAATGTTTTTCAGAGGCCGTCAATGTTACACTGAACCTTCCTATAACAAGAACCAGTGTGGATCACGGTACAGCTTACGACATTGCGGGAAAAAGTATTGCAAGCGAAAACAGCCTTATTCAGGCGGTAAAAACAGCTGACAAAATGGTGAAAAATGCTAAAGCTAACAAAAATATTCAGGGATGAATTCGGACACACAGACAAAAACTTCGGCCAGCATTTTCTGGTGAATGACCACTATTTAAACGAAATAGTCGAATCTCTCGAGATAAGTGATGAAAAAAATATTGTGGAAATAGGCCCTGGATGCGGTGCATTAACTTTGAAATTTCTTGAAAAGGGAGCACATGTTACGGCTGTGGAAATAGATAAAAAGCTTGTGGATTTTCTTGAACGCTACCTTTTTTTCTACGACAACCTTGAAATTATCCATGACGATTTTCTCAATATTGACAAATACCAGCTCCCGCCGCGATTCTCTTTTGCCGGTAATCTGCCCTACAATCTTTCCACAAAAATTCTCATGAAAACTACCGCTTTTCACGAACGGATTGATAAAATGGTATTTATGTTTCAAAAAGAGGTTGCCTCAAGAATTAATGCCGTTCCCAACACGAAAGATTATTCATGGATTTCCGTAATATCACGGTATTTTTTCGACATAAAAAAAATCAGAAACATCGGCGGCGGAAATTTCTGGCCGAAAACCAAAGTGAACTCAACCGTTTTAGTCTTCACACCAAGAAAGAGATATTTTCAGGACAGTAACAGAGAGAAGAAATTTCTTGAGATGGTAAAAAAATCGTTCGTCACCAAAAGAAAGACTTTAAAAAACAATCTGAAGAATGATATAACTGATATAGAAAATATTCTTGAGGAACTTTTTGCCAACAAGTCAATAAGAGCCGAACAAATAAGTCTCGAGGGTTTTATAAAACTTTATGAACGCATCTATACATAACGCCCCTCTCTCTGAGCTTGAATTTACCGTCTTCGATACGGAAACCACCGGCCTGAGCCCTTACAAAGGAGCAAAACTTGTTGAAATCGGGGCAGTAAAAGTAAGAAAAGGTCTTAACCTCGATCTGAGCAGTACATTTACCCGGCTTATCAACCCTAAAATAAGGATACCTTACAGCGCCTACAAAATTCACAAAATAAGCAATGAAAAGGTTATTCATGCTCCTGATATCAGTGAAGTTCTGCCAGAATTTGCAGAATTTACTGAAAACTCAGTCGTGGTTGCACACAATGCAAAATTTGACTTCAAATTCATAGACTATTTTATGAAAGAACATAACATGCAGTGCAGTATAGTGAATATTCTCGATACACTCTCTTTAACAAGACTACTCTTTCCTGAAATCGGCAGGTATAATTTAGACAGGCTTATAGATTATTTCAGCCTCCACGAGCTTACTGAAGAAGCAGTAAAAGGACTCCACACAGAGAATATGTTTGGCAATGACGAACATTACAGACACAGGGCGCTGTATGATGCCATAAACACAGCCTTTATTTTTATCAGATGTGTGGAAAAAATTAAAAGATTGGGGCTGCCCGAAAAACTTCATTCGCTAACCAGATAAAAAAAAGCGGCCATTACGGCCGCTTTAAAATTTATTCAGCTCCCACTCCAAGGTAGGTTCTGGCTTTTTCCTCGTCAAACATTGTCTGTGCTTTCTCTTCAGGAGTCAGCAACGAAACAACAATAGCAGTGGTAAATGCAACTGTCATGGAAACAACTGCCGGATTTTTAAGAGGAAAAATAGCTTCCTCGTATCCTAAAATCGAAACCCACACTGTCGGACTGAGTATAATAAGAATTGTAGCCGTTAAACCGCCGGCAATAATAGACCAGACAGCGCCCTGGGTGGAAAACCTTCTCCAAAGGATGGAAAGAAGTAAGGACGGAAAGTTGGCACTTGCCGCAATTGCAAATGCAAGGCCCACAAGAAAAGCGACATTCTGACCCTTAAAAAGAATTCCGAGCCCCACAGCTACAACACCGAAAATAATTGTAGCAATACGTGCCGATTTCACCTGTTCAGCTTCTGTCGCATCTCCTTTTTTAATTACATTCACATATATATCGTGTGAAAGTGCTGATGCTGCGGCGAGTGTGAGTCCTGCAACAACCGCCAGAATCGTGGCGAAAGCTACAGCCGCAATAAAACCTAAGAAAGGTGTACCGCCCAAAAGTTCTGAAAGCAGCGGAGCCGCCATATTACCGCCTTTGTCCACACTTGCAATAACACTCTTTTTAACTAATACAGCCGCACCGAAACCGACAATGGGTATTATCAGATAAAAATACCCGATAAAAGTTGTGGCCCATGAAACAGATTTCCTTGCTTCTTTTGCATCCGGAACAGTATAAAATCTCATAAGAATGTGAGGCAGACCCAAAAGTCCGAACATAAGAGCAAGTCCCAGAGAAAATGCGTCCAGCCCTCCTGTTACCAGTCCGCCCGGTGTAAGCATCTGCTCACCGTACATACTCTGAACTTCACTGAAAATAATACCGGGATTAAAGTTAAACTGTGCAAGAGTTAGAATTGTAAGAAGAGTAACACCAAACAGCAGCAAACATGCTTTAATAATCTGAACCCATGTGGTTGCAAGCATTCCCCCGAACAGAACATAAAGAAGCATTACAAAGCCCACAATTATTTCAGCCATTTCATAAGGCATACCGAACATCAATTCAACAAGTTTACCGGATCCAACCATCTGTGCAATCGTGTAGAACAATACAACCAGCAGTCCGCCTATAGATGCTGCAATCCTTATAGGTCCTTTATTGAGTCTGAAAGCAACCACATCGGTAAAAGTAAATTTACCGAGATTTCTGAGCGGTTCAGCAATAAGAAACATAAGTGCAGGCCAGCCGACAAGATAACCGACAGCATATATAAAACCATCATACCCCTGTAAAGCAACTATACCGGAAATACCCAAAAAAGACGCCGCCGACATATAATCGCCGGATAAGGCCAAACCATTTTGAAAACCTGTGATACTTCTCCCGGCAGCATAGTACTCACTGGTACTTTTCGTTTTCTTTGCTGCAAAGTAAGTAATAACCAAAGTTCCAAGTACTACCAAAGCAAAAAACAATATCGCAATAGCATTGGGCTCGCCCAATGAAGTATTTTCAAGTCCATTCATAAATTCCCCCTCCTTTAGTCAATATCCTGCTTGAGCTCTTCCACCACCTTATCGTATTTGGAATTAGCCCAGCTTACGTATATAACAGTCATCAACCAAGCACCGACTATCACTACAACTCCGGAAACAATGCCGACATTATAATTTTCACCTATTTTCTTAGCCATAAATTCAGGATTCCATGCAATCGTTAAAACATAACCGTAATATAAAACAAACAGAATAATAAGCATCGCAATGCTTATACCCCATCTCAGGGCAACAATCTTCTTAAACTTTTCTGAATTAACTGTTTCTTTCAGATTCATAATGCCTCCTTAATTTTAAAATATTTGCTAAAGAAATAAGACAAAGCTACAACACACCTCCTTAAACTTTATTTTTAAAACATTATTATGTTTATACAAGAAGTTAATAAAGAATATTTCACATATTGTCAATGCAAAAAATATTATGGATTTATATTAATCATTGCTGTTAAAAGAAAATAATTATTTTTAAGCAGTTATCTTGACATACTGTATACAATTTGTTAATAATTTTTAAACTATATATGCAGTTTGTTTTCTTAATTTTGAAATAATAGTTAACAGTTTTGGGCTATTTGAATCATTTTTTTACTTTTTTATAAATAATTTATTTTATTTTACCATTTTATAACATTTTTAAAAAATAGTTGACTACCCGGCAGGATAAGCTGAATACTATTAAAATCAAGGGGACACTATGAAATCTAACATCACGATTAACGTATCAAAACTGATTAACATTTTATCGGAAAATTTTCTTTTTGAATCTGTGGATAATAATATGCTGGAAGAAACACTCAGAAGCATAAGCCTTGTTGATATAGAAAAAGACGAAATTCTTTTTAAAAAAGGGGAAACATACCATAAAGGGGTTTATTTTATCCTGACCGGCGAGATAGACTACATTACCGGCCGTGACAAGCTGGCAACCCTGAGAGAAGGTGATATAGTGGGACTGACCACTTTTCTGGGCAAATCCACATACAGTGTGACATCTACAGCCGGTGAAAATGCCGAGCTTATCTATTTTCCTGAAATCACTATTTATAATCTTCTTTCGCATTCTGCAGAATTCAGAAAAAAGTTTTATAGAATGGTTTCAGGCAGGCTGCAGCTTCTACAGGGGGAAAGCAGTTTTTCAACACCTTCTTTCAGTTATAAACCTGTTGCCAACTACATGACATCACCGGTTATATCAATAAACACTGAAAAGACCCTTTTGGATGCAAGCAGAATAATGTCAGAAAACAGAATCGGCAGCATAATAGTTACAGGAGAAAACAATGAGTTTGCAGGATTAATTACGTCCAAATATATAGTTCACGAAATACTCCCCCGAATGAAAGAGATGTCCATACAGTCGCCTGTGAGAAATTTTCTTGAAAACAACCCTATCACGGTACCGAAAGAATACCCTCTGGTGGAAGTACTGGCGGAATTGCAGTCAAAAAACAAAGATTATGCTGTTATTACGGAAAAAGATAAGGCAAAAGGAATTATTTCAAACAAAGATATCCTGAAAATCCTCTACAGAAATATACACATATACAACCTTCACATCGAGCAGGCATCAACAAAGGAAGAATTAAAAAATATATTCAGAGAGCTGGGAAGTGTTGCTGCTCATCTTTTGGAAAACACAAGGCAGAGCAGCGAAATACTTCCCGTTTTATCCAATCTGCACCTGTCTATTCAAAATAAAATATACAAAATAACGGTGGAGGAATACCGCAGTATTGCCGGCAAAGATGTTACAGAAATCACACAATCGGTTATCATAATGGGAAGCGGAGCGAGAAAAGAAATGTTTCTCGATCCTGATCAGGACAACGGTTTTATTTTTGAAGACAATATAACTGAAAAAGATAAAACAGCACTTATGGAATTCGGAGAACATTTTGTAAACAATCTTGCCTATGTGGGCTACAAGAAGTGCCCGGGGAATATTATGGTGACCAATCCCGATATGTCTAAAACACTTTCCGAATGGAAAAACAGTATTACGGATATTTTCAACAATCCCGGCAAAACGGGCTTTCTGACATCTTCCATAATTTTTGACATGGACTGCTTCTGCGGCAGTGAACAGATGGTATGGGAACTTAAAAATCTAATTTTAAAACTTATTGCGGAGAAACCCATTTTTCTTATTCAGCTTCTGGAAAAGGATTCCAATCAGAAAATTCCGCTTTCGATTTTCGGCAAATTTCAGGTTGAGAAAGAAGGTGAGCATGCCGACCAGTTTAATTTAAAAATGTCCGCACTGACATTTATTGTTGATGTCACAAGAATATTCGCTTTAAGCAAACAGCTGAATGACCTGAATACCGTCGAAAGACTTAAGCATTTGCGAAGAAAAAATATACTTTCCGAAGAAACCGTGCAGAATGTACTATCGGCTTATGAAACAGTGGTGGATATTTTAATGAACGAACAAATCAACAAGAGTAAAAGAAACTACTCTCCTGACAAATATGTGAACCCTTACAAACTTTCCCTCCTCAATCAGAATAAGCTGAAAGAAGCTTTCAACACAATTTCAAAATATCTGAGCACCGGCATCAAGTATTACAAAGGACATCCGTAAGTGAAATAGTGAGATGGGGAAATGGGAAAATAGAGGCTAAGGCAAAGGTAAAGGTAAAGGACATTGATCAGGTTGAAATGGTTGAGTGAGAATTCAACATTGAAGACACCTCACACCATGTGTTACGCATAACGCATAACGCATTACGGCCTTTTAAACAGCTTCTTTCATATTCAGAATTTCCACAATTTTGTTTCTGTAATCATTCATATTACCCATATGCTTAATTCTGGAAGTGTTCGCAAGATACTGAATCTCGGACTCATCAAGTTTCGTCTTCTCATATCTGTTTTCAAAAGTCAGAGTTCTCTCGCTCCAGGGTTCAAAAGAACCTACGCTGACCAGGAAGAAATGCTCCGCATCCATCAGAGCTCTTGTGAGCACAACAAATTTGTCCATTTGCAACGCATTATCCCTGACCTTGAAAATATCGCCTACTACATAAGTTTTACTCATTATAAATTACCCCCTTACGTTCTTTATTGTGTAAATTAGAACATAACAGGGAAATGTCAACAGTTAATTTATTTTTTAACTATTAAGAAACTTATGTGCATATATCAACAGGCTCAGGTTGTTTTCCAGCATCTGAAGCAAACACATGTGAGCCGCATAACAGATCACGCATGTAAATTTCATATTTTACATATTTTTCCAGCAGGTCAAAAGGAATAAAAATATCGCCTTCTTCGTATTTCTTAGGATTCAAATACTCCCCTATACTGCCGTAGACCGGCCAAGTAGCACCTATAATAATACCCTCAAAATGCTCATCCTTAATCAATTTTTCCGAAGGCGCATATTTCAGTGCATGTATAATATCAGGCACTTTTTTTCTGAAGACCTCATAAGCCCTTCTGTTGATTGATTCATACCTTCCGCTGCTTACAGGTTTTTCATGGGGGCTCACAATATAAAACCAGAAATCTCCTGCTTCATTATTGCACAAGTCACCGCATCTCTGCCCCGATGTAAACCCCAATCCAGGCTGCTGCAGAGGGATAGCTCTCTGATTAATCTCTTTATAAGCGCTGTACAGGGAATCTATATATTTTGACTTCAATACTCGCCCATGCTCATTTTCCGGATTAAAAACATAAGAGGAAAAATTGTTGTAAGGTTTTGCACATCCCATTAATAAAAGAACAGACATACTAATCAGAAAAATGATTTTTCTCATAAAACATCACACTTTAAGAAAATTTTTGATACAATCTAATATCTCCGATGGATCATCTATAAGTTTTATAATATCAAGATCACTTTCACCAATAAAATTGTTTCCCACCATCTTATCTTCAAGCCATTTAATCATTCCGCTCCAGTAATCCTTTTCAACAAGTATAAGCGGAAAAGGAAGTATTTTACGTGTCTGAATCAGTGTCATCGCTTCAAACAGCTCATCCATTGTGCCGAAACCACCGGGAAAAATAACAAAGGCACTGGCATATTTTACCAGCATAACTTTTCTTACAAAAAAATAATTAAACGTAATTACCTTTTTGGCATATGGATTGGGTTTTTGTTCAAAAGGAAGCTCAATATTGACCCCTATCGACTGGCCGCCCGCTTCCGTTGCTCCACGGTTAGCCGCCTCCATGACTCCGGGGCCACCGCCGGTCAGGACAGTGATACCATTATCGGCAAGCATACTTCCCATTAATCGTGCCTTTTTATAATCGTTATGATCCTCTTTCACTCTTGCCGACCCGAACACACTCACCGCCGGCTCAATATCACTGAGATTTTCAAAACCCTCAACAAACTCCGATAATATTTTAAACATACGCCAGGTATCTCCGACCTTTATCTCATCAATTAGGTACTGCTCTTTCTTTATGTTGTTATTATTCATTCAGTCCCCTTGAAATCATTTTTATAAAGAGTTTTGAATAATTAATTCAATTTTCGCACTTGCACTGTTTTCACGTCTTTGAGAGGAGTGAAAACGACGAAGCAATCTCTCTACTTTTCTTGTTTTGAGATTGCCACAACCCTGTTTCCACAGGGTTTCGCAATGACAAAACGAAGTGCGAAACTTGAATAAGTAATTATTATCATGTTTAACACACCCAATCCCTACCCTAATTTAGGGGAGATCAGGTGGGGTACTTATTCAAAGCTCTTGTAACAGTAAAATACCTGTTAATTACAAAAAATCCATAATATTCTTAAAAATTCACATATCTTAAAAGCCGTAATGAGTGATGCGTAATGCGTAACACATGGTGTGAGGTGCCTTCAATGTTGAATTCTCACTCAACCATTTCAACCTGATCAATTTCCTTAACCTTTGCCTTAACTTCTATTTCCCACTTCACCCTCTCACTATCTCACCAAAGCCGTTCCGCAATTGCCATAGCTCTTTAAAAATAGGGAAATTGGCGACATTTAGCCGAATGCTTTAAGGTAAATATAAAAAGTTGTCCCCTTACCCTCTTCCGATTCCACATATATGTGCCCGTCGTGATTTTTTACCACGGAATAAGCTATTGAAAGCCCGAGTCCGCTTCCGTCACTTTTCGATGTGTAAAAAGGCTCAAATATCCTCTCAAGATGTTCTTTGCTTATCCCTTTTCCATTATCCTCAATTGAAATGAGTACATATTCCCCCTTTTGCAAAATATTTGTATCCTTTTCAATAATCCTGTTTTCAAGATTAACTTTTATTAAACCTTCACCTTCAATTGCATGTCTTGCATTAATCAAAATATTGTGAAAGACCTGCGCAATCTGATTGGGGTCAGCTTCAGCTTTCCAAAGGTCTTCACTCTCATTTATTACGTAATCAATTTCTGTTCCCGCCAGAACAAAATCTATAGTTTCTTTAATAATTGAATAAACATCTGTTGATTGTTTTACAGGTGCTCCGCCTTTGGCAAATGTCAAAAGTCTGTTTGAAAGGAATTCAGCCCTGCTGATGAGCTTAGACATATTTTTCACATATTTCTTTGCTTTGTCCTCTTCAGAAGTAGACATATCCAGCAGAGTATTGTATGTGGACATAGCAGTCAGTATATTGTTAAAATCATGTGCTATGCCGCCGGCCAGCACACCGACGGATTCCAGCTTCTGTTTTTTAATCATCTCCGACTGTATCTGTCTTTTTTCTGTTTCATCTCTGAAAACCAAAACAGCACCGATAACAAGATTATCATAGATTATAGGAGCGGCACTGTCAGCAATAACTACAGGATATTCATCTTTATTTATCAGCAGCGTATGATTCTCAAGCTGGCATATGCTTTTGGTTTCCATACATTTCTCCACAGGATTTTCGATTTCCTCTCCTGTCTTTTCGCTGATGATATGAAATATATCCTTTATATGTTTCCCCTTTGCCTCTCTTTCAGAATAGCCGGTCAGCTCAACCGCAACATCATTAAGCATCTCAACATTTTGATTATAGTCCGTCACAATAACCCCGTCGCCGATACTCCGCAGAGTAATGAGAAGCTTGTCCTTTTCACGGCTGAGTTCTTTTTCAAGATTTTTTCGCTCAGTGATGTCCCTGCCCATACCGAGAATACCCAGACTTTCTCCCGACTCACCTTTCACAACAGTCTTAAACGTTTCCAGATAAACCGGGCTGCCCTGACTGGATATAAAACTTTCTTCCTTTTTGACCGAACTGCCGGTATTTATTACCTCTTTATCAAAATCGATGAATTCTTTTGCCATGCTGCCGTCAAAAATTTCATAATCCGTTTTACCCATTGCATAATCCTTCATCAGTCCGAAAATACTGTCAAAAGCTTCATTGGTCTTCACATACACACCGTTTAAATCCTTAAAGAAAATCATATCTTCTGAAGAATCAAATATGTTGGAAAGAAGGCTTTCCTTCTCGGCTATTTCATTAAAAGCCTTTTTGATTTCTGTAATATCGTGAATACTTACAATATACTCATCATCCCCAAAGGGTACAAAATAGATGTTTACATATTCTCTTTCATCATAACTTCTGCCAAGCTCTGCCATAGTTATATCATTAACTGAGACGTTATCTCTGATATTGTTTTCAACGAGCGGACAAAATCGGCAGGGTGATTCTCTGCCAAAAAGTATTCCATAACAGTTTTGTCCAACAACATCCTCTCTTTTCATACCAAGAAAAGAAAGTTCGGAATCATTGATATAAGTTACTTTCAGCTCACTGTTAACGACATAAACGCCGTCCACCACACTGTTTAAAAGATTATCCAGTTTTTCCAGCTGCCTTCTGTTTTCATTGTAAAGGGACAAAATCTCTTTATGCTGCACATCTTTCTCTTTAAGGAGATTTTTTATCCTGTCGGCTGCCGAATGAATATTCACCATCAGATCACCCAGCTCATTTTTGGGCATATTTAAAATATCAAGACCTGTTTCTCCGCTTTCCATATTTGCAGACATCTTATTAATTGTATTTATCGGCTTTAAAAGCCTCTTTGTCATCACATAAGTGGCAATGATTTCAGCCACAATTAAAATCAAAAGCATTAGTCCGAAATTAAGAATATCCGAGGAAAATTTCCCGAATATGACCTTGTTATCCACCTCAATGCCTATCTTAAAGGGATAGCCTGAAAAATTAAAAATTTTGGCTACCGAATTCTCCTGGTAAATTGTATATTCATTGCCGGCTTCTTTATTTTTTTCAAGCTCATCAACCAAATTTTTCACATGTTTCTGTTCAGATTTTGTTAAGGGTAACTTGTTGTGAAACATTAATTCATTTTTCCTGTTCAAAACAATGAAGTTGTAATCCTCAGGCATCTTCATGGCAAATTTGAGGAAAAACTTTCTGGCCGAAATGGTATATTCCAAATTGAGATTGCTGTTTGCAAGTTCAATTCTCTGCATCATATAGTAATCACCGTTTTTATAGAACATTTCGGGTGACTCATTAATACTGAAATTCTCAGGCTGAAAGATGTAATATTTGTTCAGACCAAACAAAATGTCACCGCTGTCGGTATAAACAACCATCTCGTTGAATTCGCTAAACTGGTAAAAAAGCCCTTTCAGATGACTAAAGCCATCATCGGAACCCTGTCCGTTTAAATAGAGGGCTAATTTGGCCATTTTCCGGATGGACTCTAATTTTGATTTTATACTTTCCTTTTGTGTGGAAATGTCCTTGGAAATACTTTCTTCAATATTGTTAAAGTAAAATGATCTCATGTTGAAAAAATATAGAAGAAAAAGAAGAAGCAGCGGAACTGTTGTAATCAGAAAAAATTTTTTCAAAATATCTACAAAAAGCCTACTCATTTACAATCCTGTTGGCATATGCGAGATAGCTTTCATTAAATTTTATTCCCATCTTTTTCAGAATTTTCAAATTTAGTGCCAGCTGAATTTTATCAGGAAATTGAACAGGCACATCTGATGCTTTATGGCCGTTTATGATGCTTGCAGCTATATAAGCTGACTGATAGCCCACATCATAAAAAGTGGGTGAATACCCCAACGCCCCGCCTTTATCGATAAGAGAATTGTCGATAACCATAACAGGTATTCTTTTTTTCATAGCAAAAGACTTTAATCTTTCAAATTCTTTTACAAATAAAGGATGCGGCATCATCACAATACCATACTCTGAACTGTCTTTAAGATTTAGATTGCCCAGCTTTTCTGCAAAATCAGCCGAATTGTTTACTCTGACTTTTATCAGTTTTACATCAGGATGAAATCTTCTAAACGTTTTCAGATACTGAAATTGATTTTTCGCAAAAATATCCCTTTCATCGATAAAGCAGAGTATTTTATCCCTTTCGGGAAACACTTCTGTAAATATTTCAAATCTTTTCGAAAGAAGTTTAAAAGCGATATGACTGATACCTGTAAAGTTTTTGTCCGGTTTTTCAAGAGATTTTACAAGTCCGGCGGAAAGAGGTTCGGCAACTTCATTGAATATAACATCAAATCCATATTTATCATTGTATTTCATAATTTCCTGATTTACAGGGGTGGTGGTAGCAAAAACTATGTTTATCCGCTTATTGTTAAATTTTTTTAGAATTTCAGGAATTTCAGACAGATCGCCATGAAGATTTTCCACTTCAAAATTCACATTAATAAGGCCTAAATCACGGATACCGTCACGGAGCCCTCTGAAAGAAGCCGAAAAATTCTCTGAATACACCACAACGCCGATGCTGACACTTTTATTTTCCATCATCGATGTTGAAGTAACGGCTGTAAAAGGGGTAATTATAATAATAAGTATATAAATAAATTTAAAAATCTTCATGAATAAAATTACATCATTTTGCACTATAAATCAACTGTGTGCAAACAAGTTAAGTGGTTTTCTCAAACGATTTCCTTTTTTAGCAACCTCCCAAAATTTTTGCACTTGTGCTATTTGACAATACTTTATCTAAATATCGGGATTTTCACGAATAGTGCAACGTTATTTCTGTAAATTTGCAATTTAGGTAAATAATTTTTAGACCCAAAATACATTTGCCAGTATTTACAAATATAGGTGGAAATCAGAAATCATATACACAATAATATTCAATGTTATTATTAGATATAAAAAAAGAAGTTTCAGGGGCAAACTAAAATTTTTAGCCGGGGGTTGATTATCACCCTGAGCTTTGCCCCGCTGATCACTATTGTTGGCAAACAATATTATTCTTCCTGGATAGTCACAGGGTTCATATTATAATCTATTTTACAGGCTCGGAATCATTTTATACAGCAAAATCCATTACAGAATACAGCAACACATTAGCTCCGGCTGCCAGATCTTCAGGAACGGCCTTTTCCAGCTCATTGTGACTGATTCCTTTTTCACAGGGCACAAAAATCATACATCCGGGAATTTTATTGTTGACCATACATGCATCATGACCGGCACCTGAAACCATTTCCCTAAAATTATAGCCCAAAAATTCTGTAGATTTTCTTATTGTTTCAATACAGATATTATCAAAAACTACAGGAGGTGTGAACCATGCTTTCCTAATTTCTACTTTAGTGGCAGTTTCATCAGCTATATTTTGAAAATTTTGCTTAATTTTTGTTTCCATTTCAAATAAAATTTCTTTTCGGGGATGTCTTATATCAATAGTAAAAGATGTTTTCCCCGGCACTGTATTTCGTGCACCCGGCTGAACAATCATTCTCCCTACAGTAGCTACGGAACCGGGAAATTGTTCTGTTGCTATTCTGTTTAATGCCAAACACATTCTGGAAGAACTTACTAATGCGTCTTTACGCATATTCATCGGAGTCGATCCGGAATGTGACTCAAAGCCTATAACGGATACATCAAGACTCAATTGCCCTTGCACTCCTTTTACTATACCTATTTTATAGTTTCCCGATTCAAGTATCGGTCCTTGTTCTATGTGCGGCTCTATATAAATACCAGCCTTATAATCAACAGACTTTTTATTTCCCATGTAACCGATCTTTTCCAATTCACCTTCGAATGTCATGCCATTGTTATCTTTAGAATTATATATCTCTTCTTCTGCATAAACTCCGGAGAAAACACCAGAGCCTGCCATAGCCGGAGCAAAACGCACTCCTTCTTCATTAGTCCAGTTTACTACAGTAATTGGTCTGCTTGTTTTGATCCCCTGCTCTTTTATTGTTCTGATTACCTCATATCCTGCCATGACTCCATAAATACCGTCGAATTTGCCGCCGGTGGGCTGTGTATCTAAATGGCTTCCAATCAAAACCGGCTGCAGATCTTTTGATGTTCCCCGAAGCGTAACGTAAATATTACCCATACTGTCATATTCGCACTCAAATCCGTCCGATTCCGCCCAAAAACAGAATAGATCTCTTGCCGCCTTATCCGTTTCTGTAAGAGCAAGCCTTTTTACACCCCCCTTCGGGGTGGCTCCTATTTTTGCCATTTCCATTATTGTGTGCCATAATCTTGTGGAATCGATATTTATCCTTTTCATTCTTTTCCTCTTCTAAAGTTCTTTGTAATGAAAACATGCCGTTTTGTGCATATTATTAACGTCTATTAACTCCGGCGTTTGTTGCTTACACTTACTGTTTGCCATAAAACATCTGGGAGAGAAAGAGCAGCCTTTGGGCGGATTTGCCGGATCAGGTGGTTCTCCTTCAAGAATTATTGAACTTACTCCTTTTTCACCGGGCTTAGGTATACTGGACAGAAGTACTTTGGTGTAGGGGTGTTTTGGACTATCAAAAACCTGCTCAGTTGTTCCGTATTCAACAATTTTTCCGAGATACATAACTGCTACTTTATCACACAGCTTCTCTACTACAGCTAAATCATGACTTATAAAAAAATATGTTAATCCCAGCCGGTTTTTTAAATCTATCAGCAAATTTATTATCTGAGCCTGTATAGATACATCCAAAGCCGATACCGGCTCGTCAAGAATCATCACTTCCGGCTCAGCAGCTAATGCTCTTGCAATGCCTATTCTCTGGCTCTGACCACCGGAAAATTCATGCGGGTATCTGTTTATAAATTCCGGTCTGAGATTTACGAGCTCCAAAAGTTCCAGGCAACGCTTCTCCATATCTTTTTTCGGGGTCTTTAGAATTTTTTTCATAGGTGTTTGTAATATCTGTCTTATCGTTTTCCGTGGATTAAGTGAGCTTAAAGGATCCTGAAATACAAACTGCACCTGGGAAAAATAACCAAGAACATCCTTTTTTTTGTAAAATTCCAGATTATTATTTTTAAAAAAAATATGACCGCTGCTTGGTTCTTCGAGTGTCATAATAAGTTTTGCCAGTGTTGATTTCCCGCATCCGGACTCACCAACGACACCCAAAGATTCATTTTTGATTACAGGAAGACTTAAATTGGAAACAGCCTGAATACCATCTTCCTTTCGACGAAATATATTTTTTTTTGTATCAAAAATTTTTGATACATTAACTGTTTCGATAATTTTTTCCTGATTCATACAAGCTCCTCAGCTTTTATACAGCGTACTTTTCTTTTCTCACCGTATTCTCTGAGTGGAATACTTTGTTCACGGCATTCTTCGGTAACAAAGTCACACCTGTCTGCAAAAAAACATCCATTCGGGAGTTTGTTGACTGCAGGGGGCAAACCTTTGATAGCTTCAATTTTTTGATTTTTTTTACCAACTTCGGGAACACATGCCATTAATTTCTTTGTATACGGATGCAGAGGAGCTTTATAAATCTCATGAACTTCACCGATTTCAACTATTTCTCCGCTGTACATTACAATTATTCTGTCGCACAGTTCTGAAATAACACCAAAATCATGAGAAATGAAAATAAGGGAGTTATTATACTTATGTCTGAGCTCATCCATGAGCCTAAGTATCTGAGCCTGTATCGTAACATCCAGGGCTGTTGTGGGTTCATCTGCAATAATTATCCCGGGATTGTTTGCCAAGGCCATAGCTATTCCCACTCTCTGGCGCATACCTCCCGAAAGCTGAAAAGGATAGTTGTTTAGACGCGACGGCGCATTCGGTATATGTACATCTTTTAACAATCCAGTTGCTATATCATAAGCTTCTTTTTTGCTTAGCTGTTGATGCTTTAATATTGTTTCTGTTAGCTGTTCTCCTATTTTCAAAAGCGGATTAAGTGTTGTCAGAGGATTCTGGAAAATATATGCAATCTCTTTACCCCTTATATTTTGTAATTCTGTAAGAGATGAACTTACTAGTTCCTTGTTTTCAAGACGTATACTTCCTGTCACAATTTTTCCGGGAGGCGTGGCAACGAGAGAAGCTACAGATAAAGCTGTTACTGATTTTCCTGATCCGGATTCCCCCATTACTCCGAGGCACTCCCCCCGGGACAGGTGGAAAGAGACATCATTAACGGCTTTATATGTATCATTATCCGTTATAAACCATGTATTTAAATTTCTGACCTGTAAAGGTATATCATTTACTTTTTCTGCTTTAACATGTTCTAAAGCATTACTGTCTACATCCGTAAAAGCTGCCGGGCTGGTTAATGCTCCTGAACTGAGTCTGGGGTCAAAATAGTCCCTTAACCCGTCACCCACAAGATTAATAGCGATTACAACAAAAAGAATTACAAGCCCCGGTATAGTTGCCACATGAGGGGCCACCATTACCACTTTTCTCCCTTCTCCAAGCATAGACCCCAGATCGGCCTGAGGGGGCTGTGCACCGAGTCCCAAAAAACTTAAACCGGCTGTTTCCAAAATCATCCATCCGACCGTTGTTGAAATGGTTATAATTATTACAGGCATTACATTTGGAAGAAGTTCTTTAAATATTATCTGAAAATTATTGAGTCCGCTTATTTTAGAGGCGTCTACATATTCAAGTCTTACCAGGCTGACCGTTACACCTCTTACATTTCTTGCAAAGAAAGGAATATTTACTATGGCAATTGCAAAAAGCGCGTTCATAAGTCCCGGGCCTAGTGCTGCCACAATAGAGAGTGCCAGCAGCATGTAGGGAAAGGCCATAATCATATCAATTCCTCTCATTAACACATTATCAACAATTTTACCGTAAAAGCCTGAAATGATACCTATTAATGAACCTATTACCGCGGCAAAGAGTGTCGCAGTTAACCCAACGGCAAGACTTACTCTGGTTCCCCAGATTATTCTGGATAAAATATCTCTGCCCAGCTGGTCACTGCCTAAAAAATACTTTTCGCTAAAAGGCCCCTGGAGTCTGGCAGCCAGATCCGTTTCATTGGGATTTTGTAAAGGCAGAACAGGAGCTATACTAATAACAATGATGACAAATAACATCATCACCAGGCCGGCGGCTGCAAGTCTGTTTTTCGAAAATTTGATCAAAAATTTTTTTACTTCTTTTATGGAAAGCATATTTAACCTTTACGTTTTTATGCGTGGATCAAGTATATGTTGCAGGATATCAGCTGATAGATTGATCAAAACGTATATTGCTGCGACCACTACAACCCCGCCCTGAACAAGCAGAATATCCCTTGTCAGAATAGCATTTACAAGCATCCGTCCTATGCCGGGCCATTGAAAAACCATCTCTATATAAACAGCTCCCCCTATTACAAAACCCGCCTGGATACCTATTACAGGAATTATGCTTACAAGAGCGTTTTTAAAAGCATGCTTAAATATGACCTTTTTCTCGTCTATACCTTTTGCTCTGGCTGTTCTTATATAGTCCTGTCTTAGTATTTCGAGCATTGCAGATCTGGTTAGTCTGGCAATTACACCAGTAGCAACTACTGCCAAAGTGAACGATGGCAATAT
The DNA here is from genome assembly GCF_036172515.1 of Flexistipes sp. Taxonomy (NCBI): domain Bacteria; kingdom Pseudomonadati; phylum Deferribacterota; class Deferribacteres; order Deferribacterales; family Flexistipitaceae; genus Flexistipes; species Flexistipes sp. The sequence continues at coordinate 82,858 of NZ_JAXKVW010000005.1, read as the reverse complement.
AAGATGATGCAGGATATCAAGAAAACCTCCACCGCCGTAAATATCAATCATTCCGCTGGCAGGGAAAATATTGAATTTAACAGCAAAAGAAAGAATCAGAATTAATCCCAGCCAGAATGAGGGAGTGGATATCCCTATCAGTACAAAAAGAGTTATAAGTTTGTCTGTGAGCTTATATTGTTTTATAGCAGATATAATACCGGCAATAAGTCCGAATACACTGCATAGTACCAGAGAACTGCCTGCAAGGAGCAGTGTGGGAAAAAGTCTGTCAAAGATTTCATCGGAAACGGGTCTTTCAAGACTGTAAGACATCCCGAAGTCACCATGCAGTATATTTGAAAGCCAGATGAAATATCTTTGTACAATCGGTTTGTCCAATCCCATCGATTCCCTCAAACGGGCAAGGTTTTCCGGAGTGGCATAAGATCCCAGTATTGCCTCTGCAGGATCACCCGGGATCAATTCCATTATAAGAAATACAATAACGGAGATCCCTATAAGTACAGGTATCATATACGCCAGTCTTTTAAGTATATATACAAACATATGTATAACCTTTACACATGGAGGGCGGTATAGCCCTCCATGATTTAATTGTTATTGCTTTTCAACATCATGAAGCAGTAAAAAGAATGATGGCTGTAATTTGAAATTTTTTATGTTAGCTTTGCTGACAGCATTTTGTTTCCAGTTTGCTATGAATGCCCAGGGAGTATCTTCATATACAATTTTCTGCATCTTCTTATAGTACTCTGCGCGTTTCTGCTGGTCTGTGGATCTGCGTGCCTTTTCCAGCAGCTTATCAACTTCCGGGTTTGAATAATACCCTGAGTTAAAACCGCCTTTGCTAGGCCACGCATCGGTTCTGAGAGCAAGATAGGGGAGAGTGTCTGGATCATTAGTCATCCAAGCCATTTCAGCCATATCTGCTTTGCCTTCGAGACCGGCATTCACTTTAGACAAAAAGGTATTCCATTCGAATGTTTTAATTTTAACATCAAGACCAACTTTTGCCAGATCCGCCTGTATAGCAGTACCCATTGCCACGGGCGAAAGCATTCCTGAGCCTCCTTCTGTTATATAGAATGTGAGTTCTGCACCTTTATAACCTGCTTCTTTTATAAGTTTTTTGGCTTTTTGCGGGTTGTAGGGATATGGTTCAAGATTACCATTATGAGCCCAGGCAAATGCAGCCGGAGTCGGACTGTTTGCTACAGTTGCTGTACCTTTTAATATATTCTCCACTATAGCTTTTTTATTGATGGCGTAGTTGACTGCATGCCTCATTCTTACATCAGTGAAAGGCCCCTCTTTCATATTTAGTATAAGAAACCACAAATGTGGGCCGGCCTGCTCATATACGGTAAAATCAGACTTTTTTCTGAAAATCTGCAGAGAATCCGGCGGTGTTTCCACCATAATGTCAAGCCCGCCGGAAAGCATTTCAGTGACTCTTGTATTGCTGTTGGTTATCGGCCTGAAAATAACAGCTTTAAGCTTGGGAACTCCGTCCCAGTATTTTTTATTTTTCTCAACCACAACCCGCTGGTTACTTTCCCATTCAACAAATTTGTAAGCTCCTGTTCCTACAGGGTTTCGACCGAAATCTTCACCATATTTTTTAACGGCAGATGGAGAAACGATCAGTCCCGTAGGATATGCAAGGTTGGAAAGGAAAGGCGCATAAGGCTCTTTAAGCTGAAAACGAACTGTATACTCATCAACAACGGTGACCTTTTCGATACTGCTAAAAAAGAACGACAGTGGGAAAGGGCCGGTCACATCGTGGTATGGATGTTTTTTATTCAACATACGGTCAAAATTAAATTTTACAGCGGAAGCGTTAAATGGAGTCCCATCATGGAATGTGATATTTTTTCTCAAATGAAACGTATAAACTGTACCATCATTAGAAATATCCCATGATTTTGCCAAAGCCGGCTCCACTTCGAGAGAACCGTCTTTGTAACGGGTAAGGCCATCGTAAATATTCATTACAATTCTAAAATCGTTAACAGCAGTTATTGTGGCCGGATCCAGAGATTTCGGTTCTGCAATCTGCCCCACCACCAAAACATCCTTCGGCGTGGCAGATTGAACTGTGCCAAAACACCAAAAAAATAACGTTATAATAAACAGCGGCAAAAATCCTCTTATTTTCATGATAAATCCTCCAATGATTTTTTAGAGTTTTAAACTCCTGTTTTTTTTAGAACAGCAATATATATGCCATAATATTTCCGTTGCAAATATCTGAAAAATGATTAAATTAATGGGACAATAATGGTAATGGGTTGTGTATATTTCCCATTCAAGGAAAGTGGATATGCAACGGAAAATAACACTTTTGGCTATTGATGAAAACATTTCGATGTTTTTTAAAAAAGAGTGCCAGAAAATATTCAGTAATCTTTTTCAGATTGATTATCGTTCAGCTGACATACAGGAGCCCTTACCTATTACCAATACAGATTTAATCCTTTATACTGATCCAACTATTCTTAACAAATTGATTCATTTGATTCAATGTCCGGCACCAACGCTAATGATGAAAAGGACAATCCGCAGGGAATCATTAGAGAAAATTAAAAAACTGCCGGCAGGATCAATTGCTTTGGTAGCTAATATTAACGAATATATGGCCAATGAAACTGCCGCAACTATACACCAACTGGGAATAAAAAATATAAGGCTTATTCCGGTTCACAAGGATTCCTCTTTCCCTGAAAAATATGATTATATCATTACGCCGAGAAGATACATTTTTCTGCCGGATGTAGATGATAGAATTATTGAAATAGGCAACAGGGTTTTTGATATTTCAATGGTTTTGGATGTTCTTTCTATCATGCAGGTGGATAACAAGGTTTCTGAAGAAATTATGTTTAACTATCTTTCAAAAGTCCCCACTATCTGGCACGGAATCGGATATGCATGGGAAAACAGAAGAGTCCTGGTAAATAGATGGAATATTTTGATTAATGAAATTGCTGCCGGTGTTATCGTTTGTGACGAGAGAGGAAATGTTGAGCTTGCAAATCACAAAGCTGCAGAAATTTTATCAACATCTTCCGAATTGCTTCTCAAGCATGATATTGATTATATAACCTGGAAAGAACCTGAACTGGGGAAAATTTTAAAGTTAAGTGAAGCAAAGGATGAGCTTACAAAGTGTTCTTCCGGTGAGGTTGTTGTTTCTGTAAAATCAATACATTTGGGTGGGGAAGAATACGGAAAACTAATTGTTCTGAATCAATATCACGAGATGATTAATACTCAGCAAAAGGCACAGAAAAAGCTGACATCCCAGGGTTATATCAGTAAATACAGTTTTGTAGATATTGTGGGTAAGTCCGGTGAACTTGAAAAAGCAAAAGAAATTTGCAAAAAAGTATCACTTTCCGATTCCACAGTTTTACTGTTCGGTGAATCCGGTGTAGGCAAAGAAATGTTTGCCGGCGCTATACACAATAATTCCGGCAGGAAAAACAAGCCATTTATTGCAATAAACTGTGCTACACTACCGGAGAACCTCCTGGAAAGTGAGCTTTTTGGCTACGAGGAGGGGGCTTTCACCGGCGCGAGGAAGGGAGGACGTGTGGGACTTTTTGAATTAGCTCATTCCGGTACTATTTTTTTGGATGAAATTGGTGATTTGCCTCTATCTTTGCAGGCGAGGCTTTTAAGAGCTATTGAGGAAAAAGAAATAAGGAGAGTGGGTGGGGAAAACATGGTAAGTGTTGATGTAAGGATAATAGCCGCCACTAATAAAAATCTCCCTGAAATGGTAAAGTCAGGTGAATTCAGAAACGATTTGTTTTACAGACTTAATGTTTTTCAGGTAAGTATACCCCCATTGAGAAAACGAAAAATTGACATTCCTCTTCTGATCAACCATCTTATAAGTGACCCTAAATTGAAAATAAGCAGAGAATTTATTGATTTTTGCAATACTTATGATTGGCCCGGCAATATCAGGGAACTGAGGAATGTTTTAGAGTATGCGGCTACGATAGCTGACAATGAAATTAACATAAGCAGCTTGCCTGATTATATTAAAAGCAGCAACGATTATTGTTTTACAGAGGATTTAAATGCGTATTTAATGCTGAAAATCATTTATGACAATACACAGCAAAAACAAAACACAGGCAGGAGAACGCTGAAAGAGGACTTCAGCAGAAAATTCATCAAAATTTCTGAAGCAAGGGTAAGAGAATATATTCAAAACCTAAAATCGAAAAATCTCGTTAATGTGAATTCAGGGCGTCAGGGTGTCAGTATCACAAATAAAGGGGTTAGTTTCTTGCAGATGAACGGCTATATTTAGTCTATTCCAAGTTCTTTTTCCCATATATTCAGCAAGCGTTGAAGTTCAGAGATGGGGTCTTTGTGATCATCAACACGCAAATCCATAATTTTGTCGCCATAGCCGCCGTAACCGCCATCTTTCTTAACTACCAATAAAGCGGCAGCCTGTTTTCCGCGTATATCTCCACCTGCATTTTCACCGGCCTTTAAAGCCGATATTAACATGTCCCATATTTTTACTTCAGTATAATTTATTAAAGCATTTTCCATAGATTTTAAAACGTTGGAACCTGCTAAAAAATTTCCAATGCAGATGTAACCTTTTCCTTTAATACATCCTGCCCATTTTTTACATTTTATTCCCGTAAAAGAGGATGTGTTTCCTTTTGTATCCATTGCTGCAATCTGCCTTATTTCCCTTTCATTATCTTTTTTCAATAGATATTCAATGCATTCACCTGGAGGCACTCCTTTTTTTAACAATTGAATCCCTGTTTTTCCAAAATCTGTTCTAGCCTGAGATTGGGTTATTATTAGTCCGGCTTCTGGATCTGCAAAAGGAACAAGAGAACCCACTGCCGGAAATTTTGATGCCACTGCTATTCCCATTGCTCCGGTTTCTGCATCCAATTTTGCTGCTGTGAATGTATTAATCACTTTAGCTCCTTGCAAAAAAGTAATACGAAGAGAATGTAATTATCTTTATCAAAAAATCTGCAATATTCATTTAACTAATATGTAAAGCCAATGCAAAGTTGTATAATCTCTAATATCATATAAAAAAAGCAGACAGTCAAATTATAACTTAACAGTCTTAATTTTTTTATACACAGAAAACAAACTAGCGAAGCAGAGAGAATTAACCGTGAAATAAAGAGAAGGATACGACAGCTACTTTTTTAATCCGGAATCTTTACTGAGGCTTGTTACAGCTATTGTCGCTAGATTAGTGATGAATGGTAAACAAATAGGGTCTACATTAATTTGGAGAAATAATGTGTTCCACATATTTACCGGCCTTCGGCCGGTGCTACATGAATTTACAGAAAAATTGTTGCTTTATCGCATAAACTCCTCATCTGTATAAGCTTAAACACATAAATTATTATCATATAAACTGAGGGATCTTTTTGGCAAGCAACATTTTTATATACCCCATCCTACTCTTACCTATCTTAGGGGAAGGAACTGAGTTCCGAGCACATAACGCTTTAATTGCTCGGTTAATAGGGATATTTTCTATTATATCAAATATATCTGCGTATATTCTTACAATAAGTTGATAATTCAAGTTTTTTAGGGTCATTCTTAAAATTATTGTTAAAATATATTTTTAAAATAACTTATTGTAATAATGAAATTCATAAAAAAAGATGTAAGAGCTGTTAGGCAATCTCAAGCAAAAAGAGTTGAGACTATGAAGAAAAAATTGGTACTCGTGGGCGGCGGCCATACCCACATGATGACTCTGCAGAATCTGGACTGGTTTACGGATAGAGGGCATGAAGTCACGGTAATCGGTCAATCCCGATACCATTATTATTCAGGTATGGGCCCTGGTATGCTTGGAAGGGATTACAGCCCCGAAGATGTCCGTTTCGACACCCGTAAAACTGTGGAGTCAAAGGGTAGTATATTTTTGGAGAGCAAAGCTTCGGATATCGATCCTGAATCAAAACATGTTATTTTGGAAAACGGTGAAAAAGTACCCTATGACGTGCTCTCTTTGAATGTCGGCAGTCACATGGATACAGGGATCGTCAGGGAAAATAATAAAAACCTTTTTACGGTAAAACCCATTGAAAATCTTCATCAGGCGGGATTGATCATAGAAAAACTTGCTTTAGAACAACAAGTCCGAGTGGCTGTGGTGGGAGGCGGTCCGTCTGCTGCAGAAATTTCGGGTAATATAGCCAGTCTCGGTCAGAAATTCTGCAAAAATCAGGTGGATGTGACCGTATTCGCCGGAAATAATTTCATAAAAAAGTTTCCTGAGAACGTTAAAAAAAGAGTTGTGAAACTTCTGGAAAGAAAAGGTGTGAAAATTGACCGGTCAGGTTATGTGGATTTTATAGAAGATAACTGGATTGTTTTGGATTCCGGCAGTTCAACCAAGGCGGAGGTTATTTTCCTGGCCACCGGAGTCAGGCCGCCTGAAATGATTCAAAGAGCGGGCATTCCCATCGGCTCTGAGGGTGGCATGGCAGTGAACCGGTACCTGCAGTCGGAAAAGTATCCGGAAATATTCGGTGGAGGCGACTGTATCTATTTCTCCGAGCATCCGATAGACAAAGTCGGAGTCTATGCAGTGCGGGAGAATCCGATACTCTATCATAACCTCCAAATAGCCATCAACGGAGGAAAATTCCAGAGTTTCACTCCTCAGGAGAGTTATCTTCTGATTTTAAATCTCGGTGGCAAAATCGGCGTATTCCAAAAGGGTATGATCGCTTTTAGCGGAAAACTTGCATTTTTGATTAAAGACTATATCGACAGAAAATTTATTAAAAGCTTTCAGGAATAAAATTATAACTTTGGGGACTTAAAAAAAATTTCGTGTGAACGATTTTTTTACAATAAATTATGACAATGTAAGTGTGAAAGTAAAAGTGGAAAAAAGAATCAAATAATAACTCTTATAAACGATTTCCTTTTCTTTTGACAATTCACTGGATTACATTTAGGTTAGAAGTTATAATTAAATAAAAAGACTAAGGATTTGCAGAATTGAAACTTATTATACTGGCAGGGTTAATTTTTCTTAACGGATTATTTGCCATGGCTGAGATTGCACTGGTTGTAGCCAGAAAAAACAGACTTAGGAAATTGGCCGATAAAGGCGATAAATCTGCAGAAGCAGCAATAAGACTTGGTGAGGATCCCACAGGTTTTTTATCTACTATTCAGATAGGAATTACAGCTATTGGCGTATTAAACGGTATTGTAGGCCAGGCAGCCCTTGCTGATTCATTTGCAGCATGGCTTGAAAAAGCAGGCTTAAGTGCAAAATTAAGCTCTATAGGAGCAACAGCCGTTATCGTGGTGGTTATTACCTATCTCACCATTGTAATAGGCGAACTTGTTCCCAAAAGAATTGCGCAACTGAACGCAGAAGGAATAGCAAAGCTAATAGCCCGCCCAGTGTCTTTCCTCTCAATTGTCTCAAAACCACTTGTTTTTATCCTGTCAATGTCAACAAACGGAATACTGCGCTTATTGGGCAAAAATAAATCCACTGAAACCGGTTTAACGGAAGAAGATATACACGCCATGGTCAGCAAAGGCTCAGAAATAGGCTTACTAAAAAAACAGGAGCATGAAGTTGTAAGAAACGTTTTCCGTCTGGACGACAGAAGTGTTGATTCGATGATGACTCCAAGAAATGAAATAATATTTATCGATATTAATGAACCCATAGAAGAAAATCTCAAAAAAATTGTAGAATCAGATCATTCGCGTTTTCCCGTTTGCCGGGGAGGAATGCACGACATTCTGGGAGTTATTGCAACCAAAAGACTCCTCAGAAGACATCTTAAAGACGAATTAAAGAATATTACCAATGATCTTCAGCCTGCTGTCTTTGTCCCGGAAACCCTGAACGGGATAAAAATCATGGAGCAGTTCAGGGAGTCGGGCGTGCAGATGATATTTGTAGTGGATGAATACGGGGGAATATCCGGAATCATAACACTGCAGGATTTGCTTGAAGCAATGACAGGGGAATTTAGGCCAAATGACCCGCGGCAGATGTGGGCGGTACAGAGAAAAGACGGTTCATGGCTGCTTGATGGAATGATTCCTATTCAGGAATTGGTGGACAAACTGAAATTGCAGAATGTACCGGGGGACCGTAAGGAAAATTTTAACACACTGAGCGGTATGATGATGTGGTTAATTGGCAGGATACCCAATACCGGTGATACAACCGAATGGGAGGATTGGCGGTTTGAAGTGGTGGATCTGGACGGCAACAGAGTGGATAAAGTGCTGGCAAGTAAAATTTCAAAATCCGGACACGAAGACAAGAATGAAAACTATGAATAGCTGTAAGCATTATCCGGTAACACAAACAATTGACGGATAACACCGGGTGAAATAATAATACCAAACCCATAAAAATGATGTTTTTATTTCATTGATTAAGCTATACTGGAATTAGGGCAGATATGAAAAACATACACAAAATTGAGAAAAAACCTAATTTTCTAGAGCATCTTTTGATAATAGTAGGCTCTCTGTCTATGATCGTGGTCGTGGCACTCACCGCAATAACTACTTACAACTCCGCTAAAGAAGATGTACTGAATATTGCAGAAGATGATGCCGTCCGTATCGGAACAATTATAGTAAAACATTACCAGTATGATTTATTCAATAAAAATAAATTAAATGAAGGGTGGAGTTCCCTGGAAATAGACATGTTTGATCGTCATGTCAAAGATTTTCTTTCTCCGTTTGAAATACATAAAATCAAAGTATTTAACTCTAACAGTGAAATTATTTACAGTAACGAAATGGATATAATCGGCATTAAAGATAAAAATAATGAAAGCCTTATAAAAGCACTTCAGGGCAAAATTAACTCTCATCTCGTTCAGGAAGATGAGATAGTTGATTTAGCTGAAGAGAAGCATCTGGACGCGGATGTTGTTGAAACATATTTCCCTGTTTATAATAGTAGAGAGGAAATCGTCGGTGCAATGGAATTGTATATTGACGTAACAAGGTACAGAGATGAGGTTATACATAGAGTTACAACTTCGGTTATCAGCATCAGTGCTATTCTTATCGTCGTATTTGCCATTTCCTATTTCATCGTAAGAATGGGATCAAAAGAAGTAAAGACTCTTCTTGACAAACTTTATAATATGGCTGTTTACGATACTTTAACCGGCATATACAATCGTGGTGCAATTATCGAACGTGCAAATAAGGAACTATCTCTTATGAAACGAAGAATTATAAACGGAGAACCTCCGAAATGCCTGGGAATTATAATGACTGATTTGGATCATTTTAAAAAGATCAACGATACCTACGGGCACCAGGCCGGTGACAAAGTTCTTTGCGAATTTACAGATAGAATCAAACAAAGTTTGAGAGAATATGATGTATACGGCAGATGGGGCGGTGAGGAATTTGTTATACTCCTTCCGGAAACAGATCATGAAAAAGCAGCTGCAGCAGCAGAGAGACTCCGTAAGCTAATTATGGAAAAGCCCTTTTCAATAAACGGTACAAGTCTGAATATAACTGCAAGCTTCGGTGTAACATGTTGTTATGACCCTTACGAAAGTTTCGATACACTGTTAGCAAAAGCTGACGAAGCTATGTACAAAGCAAAAGAAAGCGGAAGGAACCGGGTTGTTTCAAAACAATAGTTACAAAATATTATAGTTTAGCGGGGTTTATTTATGAATTGGTACCTTGAGGCATTAAAAAAATATGCGGTATTCAGCGGGCGTTCCAGGCGTAAAGAATACTGGTATTTTTTCCTGTTTAACTTAATTATTCATTTTATTCTCATAATTATCGATACTTTAACCGGCACCTATAACCAGGAAGCCGGAATGGGGTTGCTATCCACCATATATTTTTTTGCAGTGCTTTTGCCCGGCATAGCTGTGTCTGTAAGACGTTTACACGACACAAACCGCAGAGGATGGTGGATACTGCTCTCTCTTATCCCGATCATAGGCGCCATAGTACTTTTAATTTTCATGGTTCAGGACAGTACACCCGGTGAAAACAGATTCGGCAGCAATCCAAAAGAAGCAGTAAACGAAACTTAATTTTCAAACGTTTCGTCTAAAAACGATACAAATCTGTTCCACGATTTTCTATCAGCGTCTTCACTGTATCTGTCACTGCCGAAAATGGTAAATGCATGCGGAGCACCGCTGTAAGTTGTCATTTCATGCTTTACTCCGGCTTTTTCCAGTTCTTTTGCAAGAGTGGAAAAATCATCCAAAGTTACCGCCTGATCCGCACTGCCGTGAAACACCAAAATCTGCCCATTAGTTTTTGAATAATCCTGCCCTTCCGGAGTGGACAGACCGCCGTGAAAGGTAACAAAAGCCTCAAAAGGTGCTCCTGATCTGGCAAGTTCCAGAACAACCGCCCCGCCGAAACAATAACCTATGACTGCAGCTCTGTCGGTATTGCCGCCGGCCTGCTCGGCAGCTGATATCGCTCCTTTTAGTAAATCACGCATTTTTCCCCGGTTCTGGTACAGTTCTGAAGTCAACCGCCTCTTTTCCGACAATGCTTCAGGTCTTACTCCTTTACCATACATATCAGCGGCGAATACTGAATAACCCAGATCGTTTATCATTTTAGAGCGTTTTACCTCATATTCTGTTAAACCGTCCCAGTCGTGAATCAGCAAAATAAGGGGAGCTTTTTCACCTGCACTTATATAGTAGCCCTCGTATTCACTACCGTTTACATCATAAACAACACTCCTGCCTTCCGCCAGAGCCAACCCGGAAAAGCCAAATATCAGTATGATTACAAGAAAACGTTTCATACGATCCTCCTGACAGCATTTTAATACTAAAATTGTCTTAATTGAAAATTATTCAAGCTTCTTTTGGATTATAAAGGCGGGTTTCTAATCTTATAAAATCAGCCTGCAATAAGCTGATTTCTTCCGGAATGTTTGCTTTTATACAGGAGCATGTCGGCTCTGTTGACAATACTTTCGATGGTATCATCATCTTTCGCCACTGTTGCTCCCACAGAGATTGTTACACTCAGTTTTTTATTTTTATGAATCAGATACGATTTTTCCACCAGCAACCGCATTCTGTTACCGATATTTCCAAGTTTTTCAAAACCGACATTTCTGATAATTCCTATAAACTCTTCCCCGCCCCATCTGCCGAATATGTCAAAAGGTCTGCAGTTGGAAATAAAGGTTTCCGCTACAAACTCCAAAACTTTATCACCTATATTATGGCCATAGTTTTCATTAAAATTCCTGAAGTGATCAATATCCATAAATAAAATCCCAAACGGAATATTAAATCTTTTTTTCTCCTCAATCCTGTTTTGAAGCTCAATCTCAGCATACCTTCTGTTTGCAAGCTGTGTCAGGCTATCCAGAAGCGCAAGTCTCTCCAGTTCTCTAATCCTCTGCTCATTTGCCTGTCTGCTGCTCAGATCAGTGAACAGCTCAACTGCTCCAATAATATTACCTGAATTATCAGTCAAAGGTGTTGTTCTTACTGAAAGGGGAATTCTGTGACCTTTTTTGTGATGGACACAAACCTCAATATTACTTGAAATACCATCGTTAACTGTTTTCGCCAGCGGACACATTCCGACGCAGAGGTTTGTACCCGTATCATCCACATGAGTAAGCACATCATCTGCGCAGGATTTCCCAACAACCTCTTCAGCAGTAAAGCCCGTAATTTTCTCAGCAGCTTTATTCCAATAAGTAATAACTCTGTTTCGATCAACAATATATAGACCTTCATGGAGATTATCGGCTAATTTTTTAAAAGTTCTCTTATCTAAATTATCAAACATGAACATACTCCTTATATCATTTCTGCTAATCTAAGTCTTTGAACAATCTGCTTTTACTATTTAGCAATCGGCACAGAATTTAGTGAAATAGCGAAATAGAGATGTGGAGAAATAGAAATTTGTTGTGTAACTTGTATCGCTTCAATTACATCTAAGTACTTCTAAAAGCTTTCCCACTTATCACGTTTCACGCTTTACACATGGCGATTCATATTGCCGCGTTTCCTGATTATTCAAAAATTTCAAAACAGAAATTTTGTACAATAGCTATTTGAATTATTAAAATATTATAATTAAAACTAAATTTGTAAGTCAATAAAAAACATTTGTTTAAAAAAGTTAAAATATTTGGGAGGGCAGATTTAATTCTGCTGGATTACATTATATTTGTTAGTAAACTGACGTTGTTTAATATGCAGGATTAATGTCCCGATTCCGAAAAGTTTATCACAATTTTAGCACAATGGATTTTGCCGAAAAATTAAGTTGTTGGTAACACAGAAGAAAAGAAACGGAGAGGGAGGGATTCGAACCCTCGGAGCCCGGTTAGGGGCTCACTCGCTTAGCAGGCGAGCGCCTTCGGCCGACTCGGCCACCTCTCCCGAGATTTATCATGAAACAAAAAAACCAAAATTTATATGGCGGAGGGAGTAGGATTCGAACCCACGGTGGCTTACGCCACAGCAGTTTTCAAGACTGCCGCCTTTAGCCAGACTCGGCCATCCCTCCGCAAAAATCCGCTCTGTGCGGAAAACTGTCTTTAAGCACCGAGTTGAAACATATAATATAATTATGAATATTTTTCAAGGATTTTATTATTTTTTTTAAAATTCTGCCTTATTTATGAAAAATCAGAGAACATTATAACCATCTTTCCGCAAAAGATTAACAAATCTCTCCAGCAGTTCTTTTTCAGGTACCTTTTCAACAACAACACCTTTTTTAAAGATAATCCCCTGCCCTTTTCCACCGGCTATACCATAATCACAATTCCTTGCCTCACCTGGTCCGTTCACCGGACAACCCATGACTGCAATACTTAAAGGTTCTTTTAGCTTTTCAAAAGCCTTCTCAACCTTTGCCGCCAAATCAGCCAGCTCAATCTCAGTTCTGCCGCATGTGGGGCATGAGATGAATTCTGGCCCCCGTTGCCTCAGGCTTAAACTTTTCACTATCTCCCAGCCAACTTTCACCTCATCTTCAGGATTGCCTGTCAAAGACACCCTCAGAGTATCTCCTATACCTTCCGCCAACAATGCTCCTATCCCGACGGACGATTTAATCATACCTTTAAAAAGTGTGCCTGCTTCTGTTATCCCGATGTGCAGAGGATAATCTACCTTCTTACAAAGCAGTCTGTAAGCATCAATAGTCAAAGGAATACTGCTGGCTTTTACCGAAATTTTGATATCGTAGAAATTATTTTTCTCAAAAAAATCCACATGCCTCAGTGCAGATTCCACCAGTGCCCGGGCAGTCACTCCATATTTCTCCACAAGATCCTTTTCCAGCGAACCTGAATTGACACCTATCCGTATGGGTATTCCGGATTCCTTTGCCGCATAAATAACCGCAGCGACCTTCTCATTGTTACCGATATTGCCGGGATTTATACGCACTGCATCGGCGCCGTTTCTTATAGCTTTTAAAGCAAGTCTGTAGTCAAAATGAATGTCGGCAATAACGGGTATTTTAATGCGGGATTTTATCTTATCCAGCACAGCAGCTGAATCATCGTCAGGAACAGCCACTCTTATAATATCACAGCCGAGTGACTCAAGGCTCTTAATCTGTCTGACAGTAGCTTCAATATCGCTCGTACGCGTATTAGTCATCGACTGAATACTAACAGGAGCATCTCCTCCCACAGCGACATCACCCACATAAATTTGTTTTGTTTTTCTTCTTTCCAGCATATTAGTATATATACCACTTTTAACTTAAACGTAAATAATTTTTAAAAAATTATTGACAGTTAAACTTATTATTGCTATAAACTCATTCGTTTCACAGACATTCCCCGGTAGCTCAATCGGCAGAGCGGGTGGCTGTTAACCACTAGGTTGGCGGTTCGAGTCCGTCCCGGGGAGTTTTTTTTATTTCCGTTATGTACACTGTTTACTCCTTATATTCCAAAACACAAAAAGTCCTTGATTTTTTCTGCTTATCATGATAGAAGGTGCGCTTGCTAAATATTAGCAAAAATACACACGTCTCGGCTGAAAAGCCAGGGCATGTGCCGGCAAAATTGCCGGTGCCCGGTTTTTGAGGCGGAGGAAAACAAATCAGGAGGTTACATGTCTTACATTTCAATGAAAAACCTGCTTGAAGCAGGTGTCCACTTCGGCCATCAGACGAAAAGATGGAATCCGAAAATGAGCAAATACGTATTCGGCAAAAGGAACGGTATCTACATTGTGGATTTGCAGAAAACCGTTCAGTGTTTCAACCAGGCTTATGAGTTTGTAAGGGATTCCACTAAAAAAGGCGCAAAAACACTCTTTGTCGGAACTAAAAAGCAGGCTCAGGAAGCTATTAAAACTTCGGCAGAAAAATGCGGAAGCTTTTATGTAAACAACAGATGGCTCGGCGGAACCATGACCAACTTCGCTACAATTTACTCCAGAGTACAAAGAATGAAAGAGCTGGAGGAGATGTTTAACAGCGGTTTCATTAACAGATTCAAGAAAAAAGAAATCGCAAGCCTTAACCGCGAATATGAAAAGCTCTACAAAAACCTTGCCGGAATCAAGGAAATGGAAAAACTGCCTGATCTGATTTTTATAATTGACATAAAGCGTGAAATGAATGCTGTAAATGAAGCACGCAATCTCGGTATACCGATAGTTGCAATTGTCGATACAAACTGTGACCCGGATTTGGTGGACTTTCCGATACCGGGCAATGATGACGCGATAAGAGCTTGTCAGCTCATTTCCGATCGTATGGCAAATGCTATCAACGAAGGCAAACAGCTCAGAGAAGAGGAGCTGGTCCAGGAAGTTCAGGAAAGACAGCAAACAGATGAAGAAGCAGGTGTGACAGAAGAGTCTGAAGATGTTCCGGTTGATGAAATAGTCAACGAATCTGAATCCGGTGAACAAGCTCCGGAAAAAGAAGAAAAAACAGGCGAGGAGGAAAAGTAATGGCACAGATTACCGCATCACTGGTAAAGGAACTCAGAGAGAAAACCGGTGCAGGGATGATGGACTGCAAAAAAGCACTGAAAGAATCAGATGGTGATTTAGATAAAGCTGTGGAATATTTAAGAACAAAGGGGCTTTCCGATGCTGCAAAAAAATCTGACAGGGTTGCAGCTGAAGGAATTGTAACTTCTTATATACATGCAGGCGGTAAAATAGGGGTACTTGTTGAAGTGAATTCCGAAACGGATTTCGTGGCAAAAAACGATGAGTTTCAGGAGCTGGCAAGAGACATTGCTATGCATATATGCGCTTCAAATCCCAAATATGTTTCCCCGGATGAGGTAGAGCAAAGTGTTATCAACACTGAGAAAGACATATACATAGCAAAGGCCAAAGAATCCGGTAAGCCTGACCACATCATTGAAAAAATTGTAGAAGGCCAGGTAAACAAATTTGTAAACAGTATTTGTTTACTTACTCAGCCTTTCGTAAAAAATCCCGATCTTACTGTGGAGCAGTATATTGCTGAAAAAATCGCTAAAATAGGTGAAAATATCAGAGTAAGGCGTTTCTGCAGATATGAATTAGGAGAAGGTCTCGAAAAAAAAGAGGAAAATTTCGCAGAGGAAGTAATGAGCCAGATAAAAAAGGATTAAACTGTCCTCTTGAAATATCGTTTAACATACTGTCCAAATTAAATAAAAAAACCCGCTGATTAGGCGGGTTTTTTTGATGATTTTATTAACATTATGCCGTAACCGTCGATTTCGACTTTACTGTTTTTTCCCAAATCTATATTTCTTTTACTCACAAGTTCATAAAATAATTTTGTTTTACCGGTAAGCTCATCCGGTATTTCAAAAGGTACCCTCTCCCGTGTAACATTTATTATGCATAATACAAATTCGTCACTTTCATCCAGTTTTCTTACAAAAGCAAATAACTTCTCCGAAATTTCATAAACATACTGACGGGCATTTGGTTGAAAAAGAACTTCGTTCTTTCTTATGTTTATAAGTTCATTTAAGTTATCAACAATTTGGGCGGAAATGGAATTTTTGTCTTCAAGCTTTTTCTTCAAAGTTTGTCCATCAATCACTTCCCTGTTGATACTTCTGGTATTTTTCTCTTTAAGAACAGCTTCAGCATCATTCTTGGATCCAATCAGACCGTGAAAATAAATACCCGGAACTCCCAAGAAAAAGAGGGCTATGGCCCTGGATGCAATATATCTTTTTACACGGACTGCTTGGTCTTCAACAGTCTCGTCATCACTGCCGTTTATTGCACTATACCATGTTATATTAAGCTCGTAAGGGCTTTCACTCCCGTCTGAATCCGTTCTGTAGGAGATATAGCCGCCGCGCTCAACAGTCTTATATACCAAAAAATCTATATCATCATTATCAAGTATCCCTTTTACAGGTAACAACCCTATCCCGTCATGGGAATCAAGGAAGTTAAAGTAAGTCGCCTGTTCGGAAATCCTTTTTATAGTTTTTGCCCACTTTGTAAGTTTATTTGTTTTGCCGGTAACAAACGAATGATAAACCAGAGGCGGCAAAGCAAAATTATATACCATCTGTGCCTCATCATAACCGTTGCCGAAATACTGAATGTTCTGTTCGTGAGGAACATTGGTCTCAGTTATTAAGGCAACATAGGGGGCCACGGCATCCAGTATAACCCTGAAGAGCTTGATAATAGCATGGGTCTGCTTCAGGTGAACACAGTCCGTACCCAGTTCTTCCCAGAGATAGGTTACAGCGTCCAGCCTTATCATATCGGCACCTCTCCTGACATATGTCAGGAAAATATCAATCATCTTAATCAAAACTTTGGGATTGTGAAAATTTAAATCAACCTGGTCCGGACTGAATGTCGTCCAAACAAGTTTGGGGCCTTCAATAGTCTGAAATTCCGTAAACAAAGAAGACGTTCTCGGTCTGACAATAAGTTTTAGGTGGTCCTCGGAAACCATTTCGCTTGTGGATAAAACAATAAAAAAGTTTTTAAAATCCGGATTGCCGTTTAAAAACTCCTGAAACCATTTACTCTTAGCTGAAATATGGTTAAAAACACCGTCAAACATAAGCTTAAAATCTTTGCCTATATCCTCTATATCAGACCATGTACCGAGATTATGATCAACTTCCTCGAAATCCTTTACCGAAAACCCCCTGTCTGAAGAATATGGGAAAAAGGGTAAAATATGAATTGTATTAAATGAATTGCTGAAATAATCGCGGCAAAAATCAGCCAGAACCTTCAATGGCTTTTTTGAATTATTCTGGATGATATCTCCGTAGGTTATCAAAATAACATCTTCCTGACCAAACATCTCGGATTTATCAAAAGACTTTTCCCATTCTATCAAATCATCACACTTATAGGCATAATATACCTTCATTATCCTTTCCAGTTCAGGATATATGCGCCTGCTAACTTCCGATCCGTACAGAAGGGTAAGGATGTTAATAATTTTACGCTTGATATCTATGGGAACTTCGAAAAGGGGTCTGCTGTAATCAGGTTCCAGATTGTGTTGATTAACAGGTTTCTTCATTAAAACTAACCTGATTCAAAACTGTTTACCGCTTCTTCAAGATCATGGTAATAATTCAATACTTTGTCAAGGTGTGTAATTTGTAATATTTCAAACACCCGCTTTCCGGGAGAAGCAAGTTTTATATCTCCACCGTTAGCTTTGCAGACGGATATTTTTGAAACAAGTGCACCAAGTCCGCTGGAATCGATAAAGTTTGTTTTTGAAAGATCAATAACTATATTATAGATTGACTCATTTACAACTGCATTGATTTTTTCTTTAAGCTCATTAGAACATCCGGCATCAAGGCGCTCCGGAATCTCAATTACGGCAACTGTTCCATCCAATGCATAGCTAACATCAAAAGCCATTGGCTCCTCCTGATTTACAGCGTAATTATCATATAACGCTCACTTGTCTATTTTTAATCTCAAACCTTAGTTTTTACAAGAAAAAAAATAAACAATAAAAATTGGCAAGCTCTTAAAATTTACACATTGAGAACTTTGAATAAGTACCCCACCCAACCTCCCCTAAATTAGGGGAGGAGCTTTATCTCCCCTCCTATCAAAGAGTTAGGAGGGGATTAAGGGGTGGTAAAATTTATAATAATACATTATTCAAAATTCACACATTTATTATTTTGACAATATTTTAGTCGTGATACATGTAGAGGGGGGTATTTAGAGGTCGCTGGAAGTATTTGAGGTACTTGAGGTAGTTTGGGTAATTGAAGTTGTTAAAACTTAGTACTTAACAATTAGCGCTTAGCACTAATAAAATGTCATAGCTCTAAAAAAATGGGAGGGCGCCAAGAATAAAAGTTGTTGATAAAATCTGAAAATTATTGTAAAAGTGTTTTTCGTAATTTTCAAAGGGGCCATAGCTCAGCTGGGAGAGCGCATGAATGGCATTCATGAGGTCGGGGGTTCGATCCCCCCTGGCTCCATTCAATTCTCAATAAAAACATCAAAATAATTAATAGTAAAATGAAATTTACAGATTATCTCCGTCTCAAAAGCAGAGGAAGTAGAAAAATAATACAGGCAAAAAGAAAAGACACACCGCCCCAGAAGGCAAAGGGATCGTCATTCTCAATACTGGACAAAATAAAAAATACCGCTGAAATAATAAAAACAAACCAGCCGATTATATATATCCTTTCGTTACTCATCTTCACCTGTAATAAAAATATTTCCGGAAATTATTTTTCTGATTATAAAAAATATTTACAATCATCTTGAAAATGCCATCAAACGATTGATAACATTCTCTGCATAATAATATTCCATCTCAGGCGAAGTCAGAAAATCAGCTATACGGTTAAAACAGTCACCGACTGTCACCAACTGCTTCTCCACATAACCGCTTTCATAACCCATAGCCAGTCCGATATTGGCCAAAAGTGCATTGCACAGACACTTACTGTTTTTTGCCCTTTCCGGATCGCCGCCTTTTGCCGTAAAAGCTTCCACAGGTTCTGCCGGACAACGATATCCGATAGAGCCGTCTTCCTTTTTAAAAAGCTGACGAAGATACCCGAGATTACACCTACGGGGTCTTTTTATATATTCTGCAAACTCCGACAGCGTCCCTTTGAGCTCCAATACTTTAAAAGGGAAACCTGTGGGCGAGGCTTCAGGATCGGTAAAAACTTTTCCTTTCATCTTCTTGGCCAAATCAATCGCCTTTCTCTTTATCTCTTCAGTAAACCCTGATTCCCTGCAGAAAGCAAAAGGTGTACCCACCTGCACTCCGGCTGCACCCAAATCCAAAGCATTCTTAACCTGTTCCGGTGTGCCATATCCGCCTGCCAGCCAGAATGGGAGCCCCAGAGATTTAAGCTTATCTGTATCGACATAATCCTTAGGTCCGTAAACCGGTTCACCCTGCTCATTAAATGATCCCCTAAGTCTGGGGGGGGCGTTGTGCCCGCCGGCACTCGGATATTCCACAACAAATCCGTCCACTCTGCCGGTAGCCTTTTTAGCCATTGTCATCGCCAATGTATTGGAAGAAACAATAGCAAGAAAATAAGGTCTTTTAACGGAAACTTCGGAAACATTTACAAAATCGGATGGATCAAGCTCCATTTTATAGTCATCATCAGGGGCCGCACCTTCGACATTTAAACGAAGATATGCCTTACTGTGTTCTGCCAGACTGTCAATAACTCCGGGAATCTCCCTCGGTATCCCGGCACCAACTATCACATAATCCACGCCGGCAAGCATAGCTCCGTAAAGGACATAAAGATTCGGCATCCGGATTTTTTCCAGCACATTGATCCCCACAATACCGTCATGTCCCTCTTTTGCCAGGTAAACCTCCACATAACTGGAAAGTATTGACATTGCTTTCAGTTCCCAGCTGGCATCGATGGTATACATAGGAATATATTTATATCTATCATCTTTTATTCCGCCTTCCACAAAATATTTATCCATAACATATTTTACAATATCCTGATTGGGAAAGGACTTAATAGCTCTGCGGATGTCGCCCCCCGGATCTCCATTCTGAAGGCGCCTTGTAAAAATTGCATCCTGAGCTGTACAGGAAACCACTCCCAAATATCCCAGCTTTGAAACAGCTTTTGCAAGTCTCCAATTGGACACACCTGCGCCCATACCGCCTTGTATAATTATTGGATGTATCATAATTGCTCCTTGAAATTTATCTATATAAAAATAATCATGTTTTTCAATATAGTCAACCTACGATTCCTTAATAAATAAAAATCCGTGTCAACAACAAATGACTTAAGCTTCAGAAAACAAGAAATGGAAAGATATAAAAAAAGGGGCTGAATCAGCCCCTTTCCTGTAAATTTATTGATTATTTTTTGTTGGTTTGTCTTTATCAAAAGCAATAAATCTGCTTCCTCTTTCGGAAATCACCTTGAAGGCTACAGTTTCACCCGGCTTTATGTTGTTGTATACATCATAAAACTCATCTGCATTTTCAACTTGTTTTCTGTTGACCCAGACAATAACATTACCGGGTCTTAAACCTGCTTCAAAAGCATTGCTCATTCTGTCAACTTCTACAACTTTTACACCGCCGGAAATCCCCAGTTTATCCGCTGCATCTTTGTTAAGAGTGGAAACAGTTATATTTGAATCCGTAGATGTTTTATCTTTAGAGACTATACTTTGAGTCTCCCTTTCTCCAAGCTTAACTTCAATATTTATTGTTTTACCGTTTCTGAAAATCTTTAGATTTACTACCTCTCCCGGGGATTTATTACCGATATAATTCACCAGTTCTTTACTGTCTTCTATCTTATCCCCGTCGGCAGCCAAAATAATATCACCGGCCTTTACACCCGCTTTGCCGGCAGGATCACCTTCTATAACATCGGCAACAAGAGCCCCTGTAGTATTCTCCAGACCGAATGTTTTCGCCAGCTTCTCATTCATAGGCTGTAGGGACACACCGAGCCAGCCGCGTCTCACTTCACCCTTTTTCAGCTCAGGCAATAACTCTTTAAGCATATTTACAGGAATGGCAAATCCAAGCCCCTGACCGGAGGGAATTATTGCAGTATTAATCCCCACAACTTCACCATCCATATTGACAAGCGGACCGCCGCTGTTTCCCGGGTTAATCGAAGCGTCCGTCTGCATAAAATTGTCATACGGACCTTCACCCAGGACACGCCCCTTTGCACTCACTATACCTGCTGTAACGGTGGATTCAAGACCGAAAGGATTGCCAACTGCCACAACCCAGTCGCCCACATCGGCTTTCTCAGAGTCACCAAGAGTCAGAGGATGTAATGTCTCACCCTCAGGATTAATTTTCAACAGTGCCAAATCTGTCAGGGGATCAGTACCTACAACTTCTGCACTGAATTCTTTCCCGTCGGGAAGCTTTACAATAATTTCGTCGGCATTTTCCACCACATGATTATTGGTGACAATCAAACCTTCTTTATCGATTACAAATCCTGAACCGAGAGACTTGGAACGGAAAGGTCTTCTGTGTTCAGGAATATCGGGCATTTTATCACCAAAGAATTTCTTGAAAAATTCATCGTTGAAAAAATCTGACATACCTTTTTGTTCAACAATCTTAGTAGTGCTTATATTTACAACCCCTTTTTTCACCTTCCCGGCAACTTCCGAAAAGGAATCCGGGGCACCGAACGCATGCAGCATGGATATACTGGAAAACAAAAATACCCATACCATCAAAATCTTACTCATTGCTTTCATGTTTTTCCTCCTTATTATTAATATATGTAATCACATCATTCATTATTTTAAAGGGTACGTAACCTACAACTGTATAAGTATCCCCACCCTGGCTTTTTCTATAAACATAATTGCCCATTATCACTTTTTTACTGATTTTCTTTACTTCAACATTTTTATCAACAAATACGGAAAATTTGTTCAATCCGTCGCTAAAAATCAAATGTTTTGTATTTTTATCAATTCTCTTGCAACCGTAAAGTTCAAACCCTCTGAAATTAAGTGGTTTGTCACAACCAGCGCCTTTATGCAAAACAGCCGGAGGCCCGGGTTCTACTTGGGGCAGCTCATCAACATAACCATAAGAAAGCATCAGTTTATTATTCAAATTATAAACCTCTTTTCTGACAACAATGTTGTCATATGTTACCCAGATTACATGTTTAAACCGATCAGAAAAAGTGGGTGTGAGTTCATAAAGAAGTAGTTTTTTATGAAAAAGTGATACCCCGCGTTTTATACTGACCTGATAATAATTTTTATCCACTAAGGAAATATCAAAATAGTTTTCCCTGATTTTCTGGATAATAAAGTGGGTATGGATTTCAGTATTTTTAAGGCTCTTCAGGATAAAGGATGAGTATGATGAGTTATCAACGGCAATCTTGAAAAAAAAACCTGCATAGGCAGAAGAACAAACAAAAAGTAAAAACGCTAAAACAAAATATTTCATTTGTGAAAATTTACTGAGGTAAGTTCAAATGATCTCTGTTGCTCGGGTGAGGATTTATCCATATGCTCATACACAAACTTTTCCAGGTTGTCAGAGTTATCATTTTTTGCAAAATAATCTGTCCTGGAAAGAGCAGAAAGAGTTACTATAGATGAAAAAACTATTACAACTGCTGCACCGGCCACCATCCTGGATCTTTGAACTGCTTTAAACGGACTTTTCTTTTTATTATTTTTGTTTTCTATTTTAGCCATTATGCTGCGGGAAAAGTCCACATTATACGTACCGCTGTAACTGTCTTTTATATAGGATTTAAGCATCGATTCATTTTTAAGGGCAGTTTTACATGAAGGGCATGTGCCGATATGCTCAAACAGCTCATTTTCATGCACACTGCTCAATTCATCATCGACATAAAGTGATATAAGTTTACGATACTTTTGACATTTCATTAACAAACCCTTGTTTTATAAGTCTTTGTTTAATATACTGTCTTGCATTGAAAAGTCTTGATCTCACTGTTCCCACAGGAATCTCCAGTATTTCAGCTATTTCCTCATAGCTCATATCCTCCACTTCCCTGAGAATGATAACAACCCTTAATTTTGCAGGCAGCGCATCCACAAAATTTCTGACATACTTTTTCAGCTCATCATTCAGCAAATCCTCTTCAGGCGTTGCTCCGTCGGTTATTCTGTCAAAAAAATCATCGCCTTTGTCTTCATCATCGCTGTTTTTGGAAAAAACATCCACCATACGTTTATTTTTTTCAAAAGTAAGAAACGCACAGTTAATAGCAATCCTTTTCAACCACGGGTAAAATTGGTTTTTATTTCTTAACGTGTCGAGTTTTTCAAAAGATTTCATAAATGCTTCCTGCACAATATCCTGGGCAAGATCCGCATCCTTAACAATGTTTATTACTGTAGCGTACAGTTTCCGCTGGTACTTTATAATCATCATTTCAAAAGAATTGGTATCACCAGCTAAAACCTTGTCTATCATCTGAGAATCATTCATTATTTCCTCCGGCCACAATGCTTTGACAGTTCTATTTTAGTTAAGTTCATATATATTTTGCAATAGTAAATATTATTCCTCATTTCTTAAATCATTTAACTGATTTTTCAATTCATTCAGTATTCTCCTCAATTCGGCTTCATGTCCTTTTTCCTGAGCAGCAAGATTTTCAAAAAGCTCTTTTGCCGCTTCATCTGTAGCCTTCTCAGCAGCCGACTTGTAAAACCTCATAGCCTCAATTTCCTTGGGTATACGGAACAATACAACTTCTATCATTTCTTCCAGAGATTTCTTTTTCTGCTTCTTATCCATTGGTTTCCCCCGAATATTTGCTTAATAAAACTGATTTTAACTGGGCCATGTTATCTTACCCCCGTTATAAGCTACAAAAGAAAGTGTAGGTATGCATAAAAAGTAACCGCCGATGTATATAACTTTTATTATATAGTTCATTGAATATGGAGGCAGATAATATGACCTGATGATAACCAGTGTTAAGGATATCACGATTAAAATTGATGAAAAGACAATTTTATTTTTGAAAACATTTGTCATTGTCATTTCATAGTTCAGCCACCAGCTGATAAACCCTGTAATAACAGCTGGAAAAATAGAAACAGTCCCAACAATTAAAGCATAGTAAGATGCATTTTCAAAGCTTACGTTACCGGTAAAAAGGTACAAAAGAAGCATAAAAGCACCGAAATATAATATACCCATAGGAAAATGGATAAATATTGGGTGAGGATGCAATTTACTGTAAAGTCTTCTGTATTTAAGCTTCTTATCTTCCTTTTGTTTGTCCTCTTCAAGATTTCCTACAAACCTGATGTTATCCCTTTCCAGTAAATTTTCTCCATGTGGGGCCATGGAAATAAAATCGGTCATATCCTCCCCGGCTTTGTGCCTGTTCATATGGACGCCGTCTTTCCATAATTTACTTTCGGTTACATCGTAGATTTTATTGTCAAATATAATATAAGCAGGCTTACCGTTTTTGCCGTTAAACTCCTTAACCTCACTGCGCTTCACTGTAACCCTCCCGGCGGTAGTAAAAAATCATTTTATCATAACAGAAACCGAAGCAAACTAAAATAGTTTTTTATATGCGACCCGAGAGCTTTGAATAATTCAGGAAGCGCGGCTTCAGCGGTGCAAAGTTTATTTCGAAACCCTGTATTATCAAGCATGCGGGACTAAAGTAATGTATTCCACTAACATCGGTCGAAGACCGATAAATTTGTGATACACAATATATATACCAACCTCCGGCTGGTGCTACCCAATTCCTAAAACTGAGAAAAACACATTATTCAAAGCTCTTGACCTGTATGACAAATATTTGCACGAATAACTTAATGCTTTCTCTTTAATTTAATTATCAGAAAGTTCACAATAAGAAACACTCAAAGGGATAAAACAAACAAGATACTTAATCTTGCAATTCAAGTTGTCAATCCTTTTAGCTTGACATTTGTTTGTTTGTTTAATAAATTGAACTTATGACAATCGGTAAAAAGATACTAGGCCTGAGACAAAGCAAAAAATTGACACTAAGGCAGCTAAGCAAACTGTCCGGCTGTTCACTGGGATTTCTCTCTCAAATTGAACGTGACCTCGTGTCCCCCACAATTTCTTCACTGAAGAAAATTGCAGACGCTTTGGAGGTCAACATGATGTATTTCTTTGACGATCCCCACTCCAATCAGAAAGTTGTCGTAAGAAGGAATGAGCGCAACAAAATGGTTAACCCTAAATCAAAGGTCACTTATGAGCTGCTGCGTCCGCAATTCTCCGAAACGGAACTGGAAGCACTGTATATGTATCTAAAACCGGGTGCTTTCAGCGGCAAGGAGAGCCATTCCCATATAGGTGAAGAGTTTGTAATTGTTTTGAAAGGGCAGTTGGAGGTTTCAGTTGAGAACGAAAGCTTTCTTTTGGATGAAGGTGACTCGGCTTTATATAAATCCAATCATCCGCACAGCTGGAAAAATCCTTCTGATGAAGTCACGGAAGTTCTCTGGATAAATCACCCCCCCACATTTTAAAAGTGTTTATTACGATAAATTTGTTGTCTCCATACTAACTCAAAAAATTAAACAATCATTCTTTAGAAATAATAAGAACTGCCAACTATACAGATTTTTGAAAATTAATTACTCAAGTTTGCTTAACAAAAGAGCTTTATAAAATAGAAGTTGACTGCAAATTGTTTTTATAATAAAAATAATAAGCTAAGGAGGTGGCTATGAAATACATATGCACAATATGTGGTTATATTTACGACCCAGCAGAAGGTGATCCGGACAGCGGGGTGGAGCCGGGCACAAAATGGGAAGATGTACCCGAAGATTGGGTATGCCCTGAATGCGGAGCTCCAAAAAGCAGTTTCGAGCCTTATGAAGACTAAGTACTAAGTTAAGATAAGCCACCAGAAGGTGGCTTTTTTTATAGGAGGACAAAATGAAAGCGGTAAAGATAAAAGACAATATACATTGGGTCGGAGTATACGATCCCGACCTGGAAGTTTTTGACATTGTAATACCAACAAAACACGGAACAACGTACAACAGTTACCTTATTGAAGGTACAAAAAGTAAAGCTCTCGTGGAAGCCAACAAATTTGTTTTCACAGATGATTATCTCAACACAATAAGAGAGATTACCCCCATTGAAAAAATAGACTATATAATACTCAACCATAATGAGCCGGATCATTCGGGAGCCTTACCGGAGCTTCTGAAAATAAACCCCGACATGCAGGTTATTTACTCAAAGACTGCAAAAACTTTTGTCGAAAATATAGTAAATACTGAGTTTGACGGACGCTCAGTAACAGACGGAGATTCAATAGATCTTGGCGGCAAGACATTGAAATTTTTTCATACTCCCTTTCTGCACTGGCCTGACACGATGTTTACATATTTAGAGGAAGACAATATACTTTTCCCTTGTGATTTTTTAGGCGCACACTACTGCCCTGATAATATATTTAACGACCAATTAAAAAACAAAGAAGAAGCGAAAGGAGCATTTGAATTTTACTATAACTCAATAATGCGCCCCTATAAAGAACACATATTGAGGGCATTGAAAAAGATTGAACCGTTAAAAATTGACATTGTCTGCCCTTCTCACGGTCCGATTTTAAGGGAGAATCTTGATTACTACCTGAGTTTTTACAAAGAAAAAGCCGAAAGATATTACAGGAATAACCCGGAAAAACAGATTACCATGGTATATGCTTCCGCGTATGGAAATACCAAACTCATGGCTGATAAAATAAAAGCCGGTGTGGAAGAATCAGGGGTAAAAGTTAAAATGTTTGATGCTGCCGGTGACGATATCAATAATATTATTGATGAAATTGAAATTTCTCACGGTCTGCTTGTGGGCACTGCAACGATAAATGCCAAAGCGCCCAAACCTATCTTTAACCTATTTGCACAATTGGTTGCACTGAATGTTTCGGGCAGAAATGCAGGTGCTTTCGGCTCATTTGGCTGGAGTGGCGAAGGTGTCAAAATGAGTGAGGATATTTTAAAAACAATGCGGATGAAACTACCACAGCCTTCGCTAAAATTTAAAATGACACCGAGCAAAGATGAGCTTCAGGAAGCATACAACTGGGGCAACAGCTTTGGTCTCTCTGTTATGGAAGGATAAACGGACTGAAGGGGCTTAGTTCCCCTTCTCCTCTTTCTAAAAGATTTTGTATATATCCTCCTCATTGCCTGCTACATACAGCTCGTCATCTTCCTGAAATTTTATATCCGGATCGGTAATTAATTTTATTGGATTATCTTTACGTTTGAAAAGTATAGCGTTTATATTGTATTTTTCACGCAGCTTAAGATCTTTCAGAGTTTTTCCGGCAAATTTTTTGCCCAGTTTCACATTAACCAGCTTTACTTCACTGTCCACATCAATTATTTTTAATATATCAGGTCTGCTGATTCGGTGTGCCAGACGTTCAGCCATCTCTCTTTCCGCCAGCACAACTTCATCTGCTCCGATTTTCAGGAGAATTTCCTCATGTATTTTCCTGTTAGCTTTAGCGATAATTCTTTCAACTCCAAGTTTTTTAAGATTGGTAACGCATAAGATCAGCTGTTCAAGGTTGTCACTCATACCCACGATAACCGTCTTAAAATCCTGTATTTTTAATTCCTCTAATGCATCATAGTCCGAAGCATCGGCGACAACAGCTTCCGTAACCTTCTCTTTTATCTGCTCAACAAGTTTACGGTTTCTGTCCACAGCCAGAATGTTATTGCCAAGTTCAAACAGTTCTACTGCAAGTCTGTAACCGAAAATACCCAAACCGATTACTGCATAATTTTTTTCACTCATATATCACCCCAGTATTATTTTTTCTTCCGGGTAAGTCAGTTTCGAAGTTTTTTCTTTCAGTAAAAGCATAGTTATCAATGTAGCAGGCCCGATTCTGCCCAGAAACATACAGGCCGTTATAATTAATTTGCCGAAAATACCTAATTCGCCGGTGATACCTAAGCTAAGCCCCACCGTTCCTAATGCGGACGTAACTTCAAAAAGGGTATCCATAAAGGTGAAGTCCCCGAAATAAAGGAGTAAAAGCGTTGCTATTACAAGAAAAAATATGTACATGGATATAAGTGCATATGCTTTAAGTATATTAATCAAAGCTATGTTTCTGTTGAATATCACAACTCTTTTGTTGCCCCTCAGTATACTATACATTGAAACAACAGCTATATAAAAAGCCGTAGTTTTTATACCGCCACCGGTTGACCCCGGAGATGCTCCGATAATCATAAATACAATCATCAAAAACTGCGTAACAACATGAAGACTGCCTATTTCTACTGTATTAAAACCGGCGGTTCTCGTTGTAATGGCTTGAAAAAAACTGTCAATAACACTCAACGTGCCTTTTTCGAGCATAAAAATCAGTAAAGTCCCTGAGATAATCAACGCAAATGTAGTGTAAATAACAATTTTAGTGTGCACTTTTATTCTCTCATTGGAAAAAAGCGTCATAAAAATATTATAGATCACATAAAAACCTAACCCACCAAAAACAATAAGAAACATCGTTGTTATCTTTACAATACTGTTACTGCCGACAAGGCTGCTGTCAAATGTGGAAAAACCTGCATTACAAAACGCCGAAACAGCATGAAACAAGCCGTAATAAGCTGCATCTTTCAAAGCAAAGCCGTCCAGAAAAAAACCGTAACTCAGAACCAAAAAACCCACAAACTCCATTACAAATGTATAAATAACAACAATAATTAGTACTTTTTCAGCTTCCTGTATGCTTTTACTGTCAGTTATTTTGGCAACCATAAATTTTCTGGAAAAATCGAGCTCACCGCGCAAAAAAAGCAGCAACGACGAAGTCAATGTCATGATTCCTATTGCTCCCACCTGCATCATAAGCATAATAAAAAATTGTCCCCAGAAATTAAAACCAGACGTGTCCACCACAATAAGGCCTGTAACACAGACAGCTGAAGTGGCAGTAAACAATGCATCGATATAAGAAAGACCTTCGGTATGCTTTACAAAAGGCATTTTTAAAAGGAATGTACCCGCTATGATAAAAAGCGCAAATGTAATAAAAAGGTACATCCAGGGATTTATTTTAAAATTAAACATAATCAAATAAAAAAGAGAGACTTAAAAAGTCTCTCTATAATAAGTTATTTCACTTCTTCAAATTTTTCTTTAGACGCGTTACATACAGGACATTTTTCAGGCGGTTCTTCGCCTTCATAAATGTAGCCGCATACAGTACATTTCCATTTATTCATATTCTCTCCTTATAGAGCAACGACTTCCTTCACCTCAGGAATAGCTTCTTTAAGCCGCATTTCTATTCCGTGTTTCAAAGTCATAGTGCTGAAAGGACAGCTGCCACAGGCTCCTGTCAACTGCACCTTTACCACACCTTCATCACTAACGTCAATAAGCTCTACATCGCCACCGTCTGCCTGAAGAGACGGTCTCACCTTTTGGAGCACTTCTTCAACTCTTTCTTTCATAATATCTTAAACCTCCTGATTTGTCTCTTTATTTTTAATTTTTTCTTTTATTTCGTCAACAATTTTCGGATCTTTACCCACTCTCTCATAATAATCTTTAAGAGCAGCTTCAATAGCTTCCTCAGCCATTACAGAACAGTGGATTTTTGCCGGCGGCAGACCTTCAAGAGCCTCAACAATAGCATTATTGGTAAGCTCAAGAATTTCTTCCACTGTTTTCCCTTTCAGGAGCTCCGTTGCCATAGAACTCGAAGCAATCGCTGCACCACAGCCGAATGTTTTAAATTTCACATCCTCAACAACTCCATCGTCATTGATTTTGAGAAAAAGTTTCATAACATCCCCGCAAGCAGGGTTACCTACTTCACCCACTCCGCTGGCGTCCTCGATTTCACCCATATTCCTGGGATTCATAAAATGTTCCATTACTTTTTCACTGTATGGTCCTTTTGCCATAATTTCCTCCTGCTATTTGTTATAATATGGTGACATTTCACAGAGTTTATTAACAATCTCCGGTGTTATCTCCAGAACTCTGTCCACCTCATCCTCAGTATTGTACTTTGACATGGAAAATGTAAGTGAACCGGCACAAATATCATTGGGAACACCTACTGCCGTCAGCACATGAGAGGCTTCCAGCTCATCCTCGTCCTCAGCCTGGATATTTGAGGAACATGCCGAACCGCTTGCCCCGTATACATCTTTTAGCGAATACCATAAAAGGAGTGATTCGCCTTCTATATATTCAATCCAAAAACTGACATGACCGGGTAACCTATCGTTCTTGTCTCCAGTAAAGTGTATGAAGTCGAACATTTCGTCAAGGCCATTCCACAACTTTTCCTGCAATTTTTTCATCCTGGGTACATATTCGCCCATTTCTTCCTTTGCAATGCGTGCTGCTTCGCCCAGACCTACAATGGCCGGTACATTTTCAGAGCCGCTGCGGATACCTTTTTCCTGAAACCCGCCGTCAAAAAGAGGGTTTATCTTCACTCCGTTTCTAACAAAAAGTGCTGCAGATCCTTTGGGACCGTAAAAATTCTGGCCTGCAAGACTCAGCAGATCACATCCGAATTCATTTACATCAATCTCTGCATGACCCACTCCTGCAACAGCATCGGTATGAAAAAGAACCTCATTTTTCCTGCAAATCTCACCTACTTTTCTTAAATCCTGAACAGTTCCAATCTCAGGGTTAGTATGCATAACCGATACAAGTGCAGTTTCGGGGGTTACAGCTTTCTCCAGAGCATTCATATCTATCTTTCCATTTTCATCAACTTTTACTTTTGTAATATCATAGCCCTCGTTCATTAATTTTATGCATACATTCTGTACGGAAAAATGTTCTATTTCACTTATAACTATATGTTTTTTTTCTTTTATTCTATCAGTACCCAAAACACCTTTTAAAGCAAGATTATTCGACTCAGTGCCGCAGGATGTAAAAATAATCTCATCATTCTCAGCACCTATAAGATCAGCCACATATCCCCTTGCCTCATCAATTGCCTCAAAAGCTTCCCTGCCCAGAGGATAAAAATGTGCACTGGGATTTCCGTATTTTTCCGTATAAAAAGGGATCATCTTATCAATAACTCGTTTATCAGGTTTCGTTCCGGCAACATTATCCATATAGACCATAAATCGCTCTCCTTACATCACAGTTTTTTTAGCTCATCTAATATCTGCTTTGTATAAATATGCAGATAGTCACCATAAACGGTTACCATACCGTTATTCTCTTTTCTGAAAACCAACCCTTCATTGGCTATAATATCTGCCAGGTTCCCCGTTTTCCCGTACAAATCTTCGCCTGCAACATTTTCTGTATTGCCACAAATGTCCAATATAAGTCCTGTTGAAACAGGTAGCAACCTAAAAATAAAATTTTTTCTTACTTCATCCTTTATATTTGTCAAATATTTATCAAAAAGGGTGTTGCCTTCTGTTGCAACATTGAAACCCAGATTAAAATCAATAACCTTACTGTTATAGTCTGAGAAAGCCAAAAGGTGTCTTGTCTGGTTTATCAAATCATCAACACCGTCTTTGCCGAAAACAGCAGCAGGCAGACTGCATACGCCCTTAATTTCATCAATGTCATCACACACAGAGTTAAGAATATACTCCACCGGATTTAGAACTTTACAGATATCAACATCCTCAGAATAGTATCCTGCTGCATCAATAACGCTGCCGTCAAAATCACCGGCATTGCCGGCCAGACTGTCACCGCCTGGCAGAACCAGGAGAACATCTTCATCGCCAAACTGACTTAATTCTTCCATTTGAGCTGAAGGAACTTCCGACTGCAAAACAGGCATTTTCTCTTTTTCTGCATAAACATTAATGCTAACCTCAGGCATCTGTCCCTCTATTGCAGTAATAACTTCATTTAACAGTAAAGATTCCCCTGCAAAAATGCCCACTTCCATTCGCATAATAACACCTTTTTTGTCTTTTTAAAGAAGATACACATGATTTAATAAAATGCAATAGGTATTCTGAAAATTAATTTTCTATTTTTGAATATTTTAACGTGCCGTTATCCATTGTAAATCTGAGATTCTTTACCGGTTCCCGCCACCCTCCGAGATTTCTGTAAATATCGCCGTTATGTGAAATGGTTATTGCTGCGGCGTTTCCAATATCTATAATAAAAAAATCACTGAAGCTTATGGTTTTGGTCAAACCACCTTCAGCTATAAAATCCAACTGTTTTTCATTATCTATATTCACATGAACCCAACAAGTATCTGAAAAATCCAGCGATACATTATATTTCTTTTCAACAACTTTTTTCTCTTTATTTAATTCCTGCGTTATCTCATAAGGAGTGATTTCATTATCCTTAGCTTTCCCGTCACTTTCAGTTGCATTTTCTGTAATTGATGACTGGTTGTCTGTTTTCGGCGTTTGTTCCTTTTCACCCGCAATTTTTTCCGAAGAAATATTGTCATCCGGAAAGGCTTTGCTTTCATTTAAGTCAGTGTTATTTTCCGAAGCCCTGTTATCCGTAACAAGCCCTGCATTGCCCTCTGTCAGTCTTATTTCCTTATGTGTGGAATCAGAGGGTACAAATATGTATGCAAGAATTCCCCCAATAATAAGCAGGAGAAAAACAGCGGCAAATACTGGAAATTTTCTTTTCGAATCAGCAGAAGAATAATCCTCCTCCGATTCCTGAGCCTCCTGAACCTGAAAATCTTCCTTTTTGCATTCCGATTCAAAAAGACTTTTAACATCATCGTATGTGTATCCGAGATATTCCGCATATTTTTTCACAAAACCGTAGCAATGTACATATGAAGGGAGACTGTCAAAATCACCGCTTTCAATAGCTTCAATTGCCGCCTTACTTATCAACGTTGCTTTTGATACATCCTTTATACTCTTATCCTGCTCTTTTCTTTTCTCACTGAGAAAATGACCTAAATCACTCATAATAAAGCCCCATTTTTTTCAGATAAGAAGCGGCTGTTTTTGCTTCCTCACTGTCAGGCTGCAGTTCTATAATTTCTTCCATAACTTTTGCAGACTGTTCATATTTGTTCTGATTGTAATAATACTTGCCCAACTCAAGATTTGCTGGAAGAAAAACAGGGTTTCTCTTTAACGCCTTTTTCAAAATATCTATCGCCTTATCATGCTCTTCCCAGCTTTTATAAATTCTGTACATATACATATATGGAGACATGAACCGGGGGTTGGTTTCCACTGCCCTCTTAAAATACTCCAGTGCTCTGTCGTAACGCCCTTTTCCATAAAGGGAATACCCCATGTTGTAATAAATCATTCCATGATTTGGATATCCGGGATCTTCGAGCACAATTTTCCATTGTTTTACAGCCTTTTCAACATTTCCAAGAGAAGCCAATGTGGAAGCATATGCATTATGGTAGTCGGAGTTGGAAGGGTCCAGTTCAATAGCCCTCTCTAAATATTTCTGTGCTTTCAGCAACTTGTTATGCTTCAGGTAAAAAGTGGCAATTGCATAGTGTGTTTTGGCATCGTTTGGTTTATATTTCAGTGCCTTTTCAAACTCTCTGATTGCCATATAATCCTTATCTGTATTCAGATAAGCAAGCCCCATTTTGTAATGCGACTGAAAAGCATTATCATTTTTTGCCGCACAGCCCAGTATAACGAAAATCAATAATAAACTAAGCGCTATTCTTTTCATAAATTAACCTCAGCCCGTATAGTGTAAGATTGGGTTCATATTCTTGTATATATTTTGATTCATCAATATAAATGCTTCCTAAACCTCCCGTAGCCACAGCCTTTACTGAACTGCCTTCAAACTGCTCTTGAATAATTTTTTCTATTATGCCGTCTATCATTGAGAGGTAACCGAAATACACTCCGGATTTCATCGATGAAGTTGTACTGTTTCCCACAACTTTCCGGCATTTTTCTATTTCAATCTCCGGCAACTTCGCCGTCTTTGAATGCAATGCATTTACAGAAAGTTTTATACCGGGGCTGATAACCCCTCCGATATATTCACCCTTTCTGTTCACAACATCAAAAGTTGTGGCCGTTCCAAAATCAACAACGATACAAGGCGCCTTATAATATTTAATCGCAGCAGCCGCATTCACAATTCTGTCAGCACCAATTTCCTTGGGGTTTTCAAATTTAACAGGTACCCCCGTTTTTATACCGGGGCCGATAACTATGGGTTCAATATCAAAATATTTGCGGGCAAGTTTAGTAAAAGTGTAAACAAGCGGCGGCACAACACTGGAAATAACCATTCCGCTCAGCTGATCAAAGTCTATTCCCCTGTTTTTAAGAAGAAGCATAATAGTGGCAGCATACTCATCGGTTGTTCTCATGGAATCGGTTGTTAACCTGCAATTTCCTGCAAGATTGCCCTGCTTATCAAAAATCCCGAATACTATGTTGGTGTTGCCAATATCAACGGCAAAAATCATAGCCTATGTCACCAGAGTAAATTTTTGTCAGTTTACCTGATTTTTCTGCAACAATCAAGGCACCATTTGAATCGATACCTTTTTCAAGAACTTCCGTCTTTTTATTATCGATATGAATATTGACAGGTAAGTTCAGATGAGCTGAATAATCGTACCATAATTTTTCAATATTTATTTCATCATTCATAAACCTGCTGAAGTAATCCTCGAATGTGTTCATGAATAAAGCCATAATTTTTTCCAGTTCGGCATCCTTTCCCGTTTCGTCCTTTATTGAGGAAGCCGTAGGGATAATCTTGTTTACCTTTTCTGCATTTACATTAACCCCGATGCCCAGAACAATTTTTGCAAGTTTATTCCCGTTAAATTTCGTATCAATTAAAATACCGGCAATCTTTTTACCCGCATATACAATATCATTAGGCCATTTTAAGTAGCATTTAAAATAAGTTCTTAAAACATCGCACATGGCAAAACCGGCTAAAATATTGAGTGGAAGTATACGGTCACCCTCGATTTTCGGCAGAATTAAAGTAAAATATAAGTTTCCCCCTTCAAAATCAGCCCATCTACGCCCGCTTCTGCCCCTGCCTGATGTTTGCCTTGACGCAGTTATTGCAGAAAATACAGGGCACTTATGTTCAAGTGCATAGGTATTAGTGGACTGCAGCGAATCAAACACCTGCAGATTTCTGCCGAAATTTTTTGTTTTCAGGAATAAATTGTACTTATCTCTGTCAAACATTGAGTGTTGTTTCAACTAATTTCAAAAGATTTCCGGTATCGGGAGATTTGGTAAGCATTTCAACACTTTCATAATCACCAACATTGAAAGCACCGGGATTTGCGGTATATATGATAATAGGTACTTTGCTCGTTTTTCTGATTCTCTCCAGGAATTGCACACCGTCAAGCTTAGGCATGCGCAAATCCAGTATAACGAGATCAACATCCTCTTCGCTAAAACTTATCAGAGCTTCTTCACCGTTTACGGCTGTAATAACATTGTAATTCAGATCACAGAATTCATCCCGCATCAGCAGTCTTATATTGTCGTCATCGTCAACAATCAGTAGAGTTTTCAACTTATTCCTCCTGCAAAGCAGAATATATTTCTTTTTTCACAAAAATTGCAACCAATTTTTTACCCAACATCCCCTTTTCTGCCTTGACGTTTAAAATCCGCAATGTTTTATTCCAGGATACAGCTCTTTTATACGGTCTGTTTTGTGCAGTCAAGGAATCATAATATATCAATGAATCTTTCCACCATAATTAAAATTCATTTGCAATACATTTTACTTGCATATAAAATTATAACATAATTCCTTAAAAAGGGAAAAAAATATAGGAGGTTATTATGGCTACTGAAGTGGGAGAAGTTTATTACTGTGAAATATGTGGTAACAAAGTTGAAGTTTTGGAGAATGGAGCCGGTGACCTTGTTTGTTGCGGAGAAGAAATGGTGTTAGTGGATTAATCCATGCATTATCGGCGGCACAGTTTCTTAAAGTGCCGCTGCTTTTTCTATCATTTCAATACTTTTACAACATAATACAAACATATCTTGAATTTTGAGCTAAATTTTCTTATAAGCATACATTCAGTTCATATCAACGGAGGAAAAAATTGGCAGGACACAGTAAATGGGCAAACATAAAACACCGTAAAGCGGCTCAGGATGCAAAAAAAGGGAAGGTTTTCACAAAAGTCGCTAAAGAGATAACCGTGGCAGCTAAGCTTGGCGGCGGTGATCCTGAAATGAACCCGCGTCTGAGAATGGCACTGGACAAGGCAAAAGCAGTTAATTTACCTAAGGATAATGTGGACAGAGCTATAAAAAAAGGAACGGGAGAAGGTAACGAAGCAAACTTTGAGGACGTTATGTATGAAGGCTACGGTCCGGAAGGTGTGGCAATACTTGTCCAGGCACTTACGGACAATAAAAACAGAACCGTTTCTGAAGTACGCAGCACAATGGCTAAGAAAAACGGCAATATGGGTGAAGCAGGATGTGTTTCCTGGATTTTTGAGAAAAAAGGTGTAATAAGCATCCCCCTTAACAACGTCGGAGAGGACCAGATAATGTCATTGGCTATTGATGCAGGTGCCGAAGATGTGGAAACGGGTGATGACTCATACGAAATAATTTGTGACCCCGCAGACTACGAAGACGTAAAAAAGACAATTGAGTCGGAAAACATTTCATACGAATATGCCGAAGTAACCATGAGACCGAAAACAACTATAGAAGTAAAAGGGGATAATGCCAAAAAAGTCATTAACCTTATTGAAGCACTGGAAGATTTAGATGACGTTCAGGAAGTTTATGCAAATTTTGACATAGATGACAGTGAATTAGAGGACGAATAACGTTGATTATCTTTGGAATAGATCCCGGCCTCAACAATACTGGTATAGGCATTCTGGACGTTTATGAGAAAAAAATATCTTATAACTCTCACTATGTAATAAAGACCAATGCCAAAAATTCTCTGCCTGAGCGCCTTAAAACAATTTGCTCCTCACTGCAGAACCTTTACACTGAATATAAACCTGAGTATGCTGCTGTGGAAGATATTTTCTATTCGGTAAATGTAAAAAGTGCAATTCTATTGGGACAGACACGAGGAGCCATAATTGCCACCTTGTTGGGATGCAACGTTGAAATGTTTGAATTCACCGCATTGCAGATAAAAAAATCTGTTGTGGGATACGGCAAAGCCGATAAACATCAGGTAAAAAAACTGGTGGAACTTCACTTGGGTAAAACATTTGACAAAAAGATCCCTCTTGATGCAACGGATGCTTTAGCCTGCGGGATTTGCCTCGGACTGAGTTTAACAGGAAAATACAATGTTTTATAGTATTTCCGGAACCTTAGTACATAAAGAACCCGGTAAGGTTGTATTGGAAACCGGCGGCATTGCTTATGAAATTCTGATTGCACTGAATACTTTCTCCGCTCTTCCTGAATCCGGATTCTCTGTAAAGCTTTATACCCATCTTATTATCAGAGAAGACGGTATGTATTTATACGGTTTTCTGGATGAGCAGGAAAAACGGATTTTTTTGCTGTTGAACACAGTATCCAAAGTGGGTCCCAAGCTTTCGCTGGCTGTGTTATCCGGGATATCAACACAAAAACTTAAAGATGCCATTTTGAGCAATGATTATCCACTCATTGCCACAATTCCGGGAATAGGCAAGAAGACTGCCGAAAGAATTGTACTGGAGTTAAGGGATAAGTTTGATGAGGTATTTGAACCGGTGGAGCAGAAAGCCTCTGCAGCCGAGGATGTTTTGAGTGCTCTGGCAAATCTCGGGTACAAGAGACAGGACTGTAAAAATATTGTGACAAAACTTTCAGGCGATTACGACGATTTTGAAACCCTTCTTAAAGAATCACTGAAAAAACTTTCCAAATAACCACAACCCGGCAGGCTCTCTCACACTCCCACTCACTCCCACATTGAGAGCTTTGAATAATCCCATATTTGTCACCCTGAACTTGTTTAATGTGTTCCACATATTTACCAACCTGTTAGGTTGGTGCCACAGGGTCTCATAAACTCTTGATAATACAAGATGCTGAAATAAATTCAGCATGACGTTTTTGTATAATTCAAAGCTCCCACATTCATATGCACTTTCACAGTCAAACATTATTGTTAACAGCTTTCATATAATCTTCGTAAAATTTTTTTTCACTAAATAAAAATGTTTTATCAGAATGATGCATAATTTTATCCGCCAGTCCATCAATATCGTTTTTGGAATATATATTTTCTTCAGGAATTATTTCAGGTAAAACCCCGACATCTGAAGCAACAACAGGGATACCTTCGGCCATAATTTCAAAAGCCACACGGCAAACGGCTTCTGAACCGGTGGAAGCAACCACCCCGAGATCCAATGCACTCAGACAGTCAGCAATGTCTTCCCTGTATCCTGTTATTACTGATATTTTTTCGATTCCGTTTTCCTTTAAAAGGTTCTTTATATCCTCATTTGACAGATTAGTTTCATAACCAATCAAAACAAGACGTATATTCTCCATCCCCTTGGCATAATAAAGCTTGCCTACAGCCTTTATCAGATTCTCATGACCCTTAACATAATCAAACCTGCCCACAATCCCCACAACATAATCCTTTTCGCCAAAACCCATTTCTTCTCTTACCCTCGCTCTTCCTTTTTCACTATAAATAAATTTTTTATCATCAACCCCTCCGTAGACAACACTGATTTTTGACGGGCTGACTCCAAGATTTTCCACATATTTGTTTTTTATAATTTCCGCAGATGTAATAATTCTGTCGCAAACAGAGTGAACAAAATAATTAAAAAATCCCTTTTTGGGCTCGCGGGTATCGCCCCTTGTACGAATAAGTTTAAAAGATTTTTTGCCGAGAACTTTCTTAAAGGCAAAATACCAGAAAAACTCCCCGCGGTGACAGTTCACAACGTCAGGATTAAAACGTTTTAAAAGCTTATTCACTTCGCAGATATTACGAAAAACTTTCAGTGGATTATTCGAATTCAGATCCAGTCCGACAGTTTCAAGAGAATACTGCCCGGCTTTATCCATCGGGGGTGTGCCTGGTAAACCGAGGACAATGACATCATGTCCATAACCTTTCAAAATTCTTGAAAGATTTACGGCATACCAGGCAGTAGCATTGTACCATCTGACATTCACAACATGCAAAAATCTCATTCTGCCGCTTAATCAGCCTGCTTCCTCAGATAAGTGGGAATCTCAAATTCCTCCTCATCAAAATCGTCCAGCGTCTTTAACCCTCTGTCCATTTTCTTTATATTGTTGACCTTTTTAATGATTGATGAACTCTCAGGCGTGGATTTTTTCACATATTCATCCAGATTAACAGTTTTTGTACTTTCCTTAACCTTGCCTATACCGGTTGCAACAATAGTAACTTTGATTTTACCTTCCATATTCTCATCAATAACCACACCTTTGTAAATTGCAGCATCTTCACCGGCATTTTCATAGATAAGCTGAGCTATATTCTGGATTTCAAACATGGTCAAATCGCTTCCACCCGTAATATTAATCAGAATGCCCTGGGAACCTCTTATATCGGCATCTGCAAGCAGAGGACTCATCAGTGCACGTTTGGCAGCTTCTTCATCCCTGCTCTCTCCTGATGCTTCACCTATGCCCATAAGTGCCATTCCCCGGGAGCTCATAATTGCTTTAACATCGGCAAAATCCACATTGATATATCCATCGCTGTTAATTGTATCCGAGATACCCTGCACACCCTGTCTTAGTACATCATCGGCAATTCTGAAAGCTTCCTGAAACGAAGTGGTTTTGTCGATAATATCCAGAAGCCTGTCATTGGGAACCACGATAAATGTATCCACATGCTCCTTCAGGAACTTCATCCCCTGGTCTGCAAATTCATTCCTCCGTTTTCCTTCCCAGTAAAACGGCTTAGAAACAACGGCAACAGTTAGCGCCCCCAGGTCTTTTGCAATACTTGCAATAACAGGAGCTGAACCGGTGCCAGTACCACCGCCCATTCCGGCAGTAATAAAGACAAGATCTGAGCCCCTGAGTGCATCTTCAATAGCTTCGGCATCCTCAACAGCGGCCTTTCTTCCCACTTCGGGATTTCCGCCCGCTCCCAGCCCTTTGGTCAGCTGTGTTCCCAGCTGAATTTTAAGCGGTGCCCTGTTTTTAGACAAAGCCTGAGCATCGGTATTAGCAGAAATAAAATCCACACCATCAATACCGGCTTTAATCATGTTGGTGATGGCATTTCCGCCGGCTCCACCAACGCCGATTACCTTAATAACTGCACCTTGTGCAATTTCCTGAAATTCAAACATAATATTCACCCCCGTAAAGTTTAGAAAAACTCTCCAAACCAGCTTTTCATTCTATCCAGAACTTTTCTGAATACTTTCTCATCGCTTCCTCTGGAAATTTTCACCTGTTGGTGCCCCTTTTTGGCAGCATGCAGAGTAAGACCAACACCTGTTGCATAAACAGGATTTTCCACAATATCAGTCAAACCACCGATGCCCTGAGGCCTGCCTACCCTGACCGGTACCTCAAAAATTGAAGAGGCCAGATATTCAATCCCCTCAAGGTTTGAAATACCGCCGGTTACCACAATCCCGGCACCCAGTATTTCAAGAAGCTGCTTTTTCTGCAGTTCTCCCAGAAACATCTGGAAAATTTCCTCACTTCTCGCCTGCAGAATTTGGGTCAGCACAGGTCTTGAAATTTTTCTGGGAGGTCTTCCGCCCACTGAAGGTACATTTATGACTTCATCTTCTGAAACAAAGTCCATCCAGACACAACCGTGCTCCTTTTTAACCTTCTCTGCTTCAGATTCCGGTGTATTCAATCCAATAGATAAGTCCCTGGTAAAATTATTCCCGCCAATGGAAAGAACAGCTGTATGGTAAACCGCATTCCGTTTATAAACAGCCATATCTGTCGTGCCGCCTCCTCCATCGATAAGGCATACACCTATCTCCTTTTCATCTTCCGACAACACGGCTTCGCTGGAAGCAAGCTGCTCAAGAACAATATCATCCACTGAAATTCCCGCCCTTTCGCAACTCTTTAAAATATTCTGGGCACTGCTCACCGCTCCGGTAACAATATGAACATCCACTTCAAGCCTAACACCGTTCATACCTATCGGGTCCTTTATCTCCGTTTGTCCGTCCAGAATAAACTGCTGAGGAATAACATGAAGGACTTCACTGCCGATAGGTACATCAACTGCAGAAGCGGATTCAATGGCTCTTTCCACATCTTTCCTGCTCACTTCTCTGTTTTTTACGGCAATTATTCCTCTTGAATTAAAACTTTTAACGTGTCCTCCTGCAATACCTGCACAAACGTTCTTAACCTGAACACCGGCCATTCTTTCGGCTTCTCTTAAAGCCTCAATTATAGCTTTAACAGTACCGTCAATATTAATCACCACTCCTTTTCTTAAACCGGAGCTCGGCACACAACCAAGGCCGATTATATCCAAACTGTCATCATTATTTTTTCGGCCGATTACTGCACAGATTTTAGTGGTCCCTATATCTAAACCTGCATAAATATTATCCTGCTTCATTCAGCACCCCTTTTACATAAATTTTCTCAGGCACTCTTAAATCAAGATATTCAAGGGATGAATATCTCTCTGTCAAAAAGTCCTTTAGCCGGTACGCTTTTAAAAAAGCATCAGGACTGTATGAGCCTTTTATTTCATAACTATCTTTGTATATTGTGAAATAGGATTCTTTTAAAACAATCTTTCTATAATTATTCAGCGAGCCCTTTTTATAGATTTCAGCAAAATTTTCTAAATAGGATGAGCCAACGGTATCTTTCATAAACACACTCATATCATTCTCACTGCATTTTACCTGTATTTTTTTGGAGTTATACGTGTAAACAAAACACTCGCTATCATTTTTACATGTAAATAACCCCTTATTTTCATAGACAATTATTTTTACCGTGGATGGCCAGATACGTTTTATTTCCACTCTTTCAATCCATTTGTCTTTGGTTATTTTTTCAGCCCTTACATCAAACTTGAAAAGGTTCTCACCCAGGTGTTTTTCATACATTTTTTTAAGTCTTTCTCCGTTTCCATTGATTACACCGGAGATTTCTATATTTTTCACATCAAAGTAATCGGAGCTGAAAATCATTTCTTTGACATTAGGATAAGCCCAAAAAGCGATAAGCAGTAACATTGCAATCATAAAAACAGCTTTCAGATAAAATTTAACCATGCAATTCTCCACTCGTGTATAGTATTTCCTCCACAAGTTCTTCAAAATTTATTCCAGCTTCGGCTGCTGCCTGCGGCAAAAGGCTCGTCTCTGTCATCCCCGGCAATGTGTTTATTTCAAGTATATACGGTGTGTTTTCCTTATAGATAAAATCCACTCTCCCGTATCCTGTGCACCCTGCGGCATTAAAAGCCCTGAGTGCCGTATCTTTAATTTCAGCCGTTTCCTTCTCTGTGCACCCTGTATTAAAAAGGTATTCGGTTTTTCCTTTGGTGTATTTGGACTCATAGTCGTAAAAACCGCTCTCCGGTTTTATCCAGATCGGCGGCAGTGCCTTGTCTCCTAAAATACCCACTGTAATCTCTTTTCCGTCTAAGAATTTTTCCACAACTATTTTGCCGTCATATTGGGCGGCAATCTTCAGAGCTCTTTTATACTCACCTTCCTGTTTTACAATTGATATACCTATTGTAGACCCCTCTCTGGCCGGCTTCACCACACACGGCAGAAAAGGAGGCTTTTGGTTATCTTTTGATGCAATTATAAATTCGGCTGTCGGAAGACCGGCTCCTCTTAAAATATATTTTGAGTAAGCTTTATCAAAGGCAAGGCAGCTTGCGGCGACCCCTGAGCCGGTATACGGTATCTTCAGAGATTCCAGAACAGCCTGAATTTTTCCATCCTCTCCAAATTTACCGTGTAAGCCGTTAACACAAATATCGGGTTTTATTTCCAGCAATTCTTTAAAAAAATTATCCCCTATATCCATAAAAATAATATTTTTATACCCGTTCTTTTTTAATGAATTGCCCATAGCTGTACCGGTGGTCAGTGAAACTTCTCTTTCACTTGAAAAACCGCCGTAAAGAACAACTATTCTCATGTTCTTATCAATCATTTATCCTCCAAAGCCTTTGCAAGTTCGGATGAAAAATTCGTAATATCACCAGCTCCGAGTGTTAAAAAAACCGTATTCTGATTTTTATAATTATCAATGTATTGTAAGAAATCCGAAGGCTTTTCTATATAAACCGCATCTTTAAATCCGTGTTTCTTTATTTCTGCAACCAGTCTCTCTGAGTTGACATTCTCAATCGGATCTTCACTGGCAGCATAAATATCAGTCACATAAAGCTCATCTGCGTCAAAAAAACATTTGGCAAAATCTGTCATTAAGGCAGATGTTCTGGAATATCTGTGCGGTTGAAAAATAGCAACCACCTTGTAATCGTGAAAAGCTTCCCTTACTGCCCGAAGGGTAGTGGAAATTTCCGTGGGGTGATGACCGTAATCATCAATAACTTTAACATTATCACTGTCAAGTCTCAGAGTCAGTCTCCTCTGAACTCCCTGAAAATTTTCCAGCCCTTTCTTAATTCTGTCAAAGGGTATTTCCAGCTCAAATCCCACTGCTATTGCAGCCAAAGCATTAAGAACATTATGTTCACCGGGCAGTGCAAGTTTAACCTTCCCAATCTTCTCACCGTGCAGTAAAACCTCAAATGATACGGAAAAACCTGTACGCTTGATATCATAACAGCTCACATCCGCTTTTGCGCTTAAACCGTAAGTTGTAAACCTTTTTTCGATATAAGGAATGATATCCGTTACATTCAAATCATCGATACATATAATATTTACACCATAAAAAGGAACCTTGTTGGCAAAACGGATAAAAGCATTTTTCAAATCGTCCATATCTTCATAGGCCTCCAGATGCTCAAGATCTATATTTGTAATCACAGAAACAGTAGGATAAAGCATTAGAAAAGATCTGTCACTCTCATCGGCTTCGGAAACCATAAATTCGCTCTTTCCCACCAACGCATTGTTGTAATCCCTGTTAAGGCGGCCACCTATCACTACAGTGGGGTCAAAATCCGCATAATACAGGATTTCTCCAATCATGGAAGTGGTGGTTGTTTTGCCGTGGCTGCCGGCAACTACTATTGAATATTTCATACGCATAAGTTCCGCAAGCATCTCTGCCCTCTTAATTACAGGGATATAGTTATCTTTTGCCCGGACAAGCTCAGGGTTGTCTAATCTAACGGCTGATGAATATACGACAAGATCTGCTCCGTCGACATTATCTGCACTGTGCCCCTGCATAACCTCTATCCCGAGATTAGAGAGCCTTTCAACTGTAGAGTTTCTGGCGGTGTCAGAACCGGTCACAATAAAGCCCAGATTGTGAAGTACTTCTGCTATCCCGCTCATACCTATTCCGCCAATACCAACAAAATGTATTTTCTTAATTTTGCCAAACATTACACAAACCCCATTTCCGATAATATAATCTCAGAAGCATTCAACCTTTTCACAGATGCCAGTTTCCTTGAAAAATCGTTATAGTTTTCAAACAGTGACATTATTTTTTTACAAAAATTTTCAGGAGTTGCTTCATCTTCTGTCAATACATAACCGTAACCATGCTCCTCAAAAAATTTAGCATTAAAATACTGGTGATTATCAGCTGCCAGCTTGAGCGGTATAAAAACAGCAGGTCGTTTTGCATACATAATTTCATAAACAGAGCCGGATCCCGCTCTGGAAACCACTGCATCACTCCATTTTAAAACGTCCTGAATATCATTAACATAATCCGTTATTTCCAGATTCTCACCTTCGCTTACGCCGTATTTCGACTTATATCCGTCAACGGTCTCATTATAAAGCATTGAGCCTGTCTGATG
The DNA here is from genome assembly GCF_036172515.1 of Flexistipes sp. Classification (NCBI taxonomy): domain Bacteria; kingdom Pseudomonadati; phylum Deferribacterota; class Deferribacteres; order Deferribacterales; family Flexistipitaceae; genus Flexistipes; species Flexistipes sp. The sequence goes on along the minus strand of NZ_JAXKVW010000005.1, from coordinate 37,903 downwards.
TTTAATCTCAATACCTTCTTTTTTCAGCTGTTCAAAAGATTCAATCATCAGCCTGTTGATAAAACGGCTCCCCTGGCTTCCGCCGAGCACCAAAAGATGTCTGGAATGCTCATATTTGGGCTCAATTTCAGCAATTCCTTCACGCACAGGATTCCCCGTTAAAACCGCTTCCGGTATTTCCATGTTTTTAATTTCAAAACTTACAAATACCTTTTTTGCAAATTTCACAAAGAATCTGTTGGCAAAACCCATAACGGAATTCTGCTCATGGACATAAATTTCGCATCTCTTTAACAGAGCAGCCAGGCCTGCTGCAGCTGAGGCAAAACCGCCCAGGAGAAGCACTTTGTCACTGCGTTTTATAATCTTCATATTTTTCAAAACCTGAACTGACAGCTTTGAAAAACTTTTTATTTTGTATAAGAAACCTTTTCCTTTTACCGGTGTAACATGCTGAACGATAAAAGGATAATGCAGGGGTGAAAGAATTTTACTGTCCACAGCCCTGTCAGAAACCATAAAGATAATATCCACTTTCTTTCTCTCCAGTTTTTCTGCTATAGCGATACCGGGATAAAGATGTCCTCCGGTTCCGCCTCCGGCCAGCACTACCCTCATCGCTCCTCCGCGCTTCTAAAAATGATGCCGAGTAAAAAAAGTTGGAAAACCATTGCCGAACCGCCGTAACTCACAAAAGGCAGCGGGATTCCTTTTGTCGGGGTCAGCCCCAAAACAACACAGAAATGGATAACGGCCTGGTAAAAAAGGACAAAACAAAGCCCCATAGTCAAATATCTTTTGTATCTGTCCACATGTGATGCCGCTATTCTAAGACCGCATACAAATAACACCAAAATCAGTATCACCACTGCAGCGGCTCCGATAATGCCGAATTCTTCAGCGATAATCGCATAAATAAAATCCGTATGGGCTTCAGGCAAAAAATATAGTTTCTGTGAGCTGTTCCCCAACCCTTTTCCAAAAATGCCCCCGCTCCCCACGGCGATAAGGGACTGAATCAGCTGGTATCCTGTTGTATCGCTGTATTTCCACGGATCAATAAAGCTCAGGATACGCTCTTTTCTGTACCCCATCATAACCAGTGAACCGAGTAAAGGAAGAATAAAAGCAATACCTGCAACCAAATGTTTCATATTCATCCCGCCTATAAAAAGAAGGGTGCCTGATACAGCTATCAATAAAAAAGCAGTACCGAAATCGGGCTCAATCATTACCAGTGATGCCAGAAAACCCAGCATCAGGCTGGCGGGCAGAAATCCTTTAACAAAAACTTTTATTTTCTGATCTTTTTTATCAAGATAGTGCGCAAGATAAACGACTACTGTAAATTTAGCCAGTTCTGATGGCTGGAGACTGAGAAACGGCAGGTTTATCCAACGGTGCGCACCGTTTATTGCCGGAAAAGCAAAAACTGATAAAAGAAGCACAACCGTGAGAAAGTATATTAAAACAACCAGCTTTCTGTATACATATAGTGGTGTTGAGTAACTGACATACATACAGCAGAGCCCCACAACCATAGCTATAATCTGTTTATAAAAGAAGAACGATTCAGGTTTGCCAATACGCATAGCCTGAAGTGAGCCCGCCGAAAAGATAAATGTCATTCCTATTACAAGGAGTATCGCAACAGAAACAAACATATAAAAGCGTTCATCCTTGTATTCAAACATTTAGTCCGCACCCCTTAAGTTTTTCATTTACCCTGTTTTTAAAATACTTCCCCCGCTCCTCAAAATTGCTAAAACTGTCGAAACTGGAGCACCCGGGAGATAATAAAACTGTATCTCCTGACTTTGCAGATAACAGAGCAATGTCAATCGCTTCATCAAGGCTGGCGCAAACCAGCTTTTCCACATCAACATATCTCTCCAGCTGGCGGTTAAGAGAGCCGGCAGCCTCTCCAAACAAAACAAGCTTCTTTACCACTTTGTTAATCGGTTTTGCTGTCCCTGAGTAGTCGGCATTTTTAATTCGGCCGCCCATAAGAAGAATCACATTCCCATCAAGCGCATTTAAAGCTGTCATGGTTGATTCAGGATTTGTGCTTTTCGAGTCATTTATATACTTCACCCCTTTTGATTCCGCAAATTTTTCACATCTATGTTCCAGGGGCTGCAGTGAGGATACAACCGTGGAAACATCCCTTTGCAAACCATATACTTCATCTGCCAGACACATAGCAAAAGCCAGATTAAGCAGATTATGCCTGCCGCTGAGTGGATACGAACGGGTGTCAGCATAAAACCTGCCAAAATCCAGAATATCATTCTTAATAACGGGAAACTTTTTCAGTTCCGGATCTATAAAATTTACACTTTTTGAAATGTTAAAATTCTCAAAAACAGGTGAGTCGAGAAGATAGGATCTTTCTGCTTTTACAAATTTAAGAGCTGCCAGCTTTGATGCTGCATAACTCTTTATATCCCTGTATCTGTCCAAATGATCAGGTGTAACATTGCATATACAAAAAGCATCCATTCTGAAGTTTTTCAGCAGGTCAATCTGGTAGCTGCTGAGTTCCACTACATAAATATCATAATCATCTTCTATAGCAACTTTACTGAACGTTCTGCCTATATTACCGCAATAAACAGCACCAGCACCAATCTGCTGCAAAATCTGCCAGGTAAGGTAGGTGATTGTAGACTTGCCGTTTGTTCCCGTTACCCCTACTATTTTTGCTTCAGATGACAGGTTTTCATATGCAATTTCCACTTCGCTGGTAACTTTATTTGCAGGAATGTTAACCTTGTCCGGGGCAATTCCGGGGCTTACAATTACTTTATCATATTTATCAAAATTGCACGAAGATACAGAAGGATATGATTTAATTGTATCGTCATAAATATCAACTTGACTAATATCTCTGCTCTTCAATAATTTTTCAGCGCCGCGGCCGCTGACTCCATAACCCAGTAAAGCGTATTTCACATTATCACCTTAATTTAAGTGTACTTATTGCAATCATCGCCAGCATAAATGCCAGAATCCAGAAACGAACTATTATTTTCGGTTCTTCCCAACCTTTAAGCTCAAAATGATGATGAATGGGCGCCATCCGAAAAAGACGTCTGCCTTTTGTAGCTTTAAAAAAGCCGACCTGCATAATCACCGAAACCGTTTCGATAACAAAAACACCGCCGACAATTGCCAGCACAATTTCATGTTTCGTTATCACGGCAACAGTAGCCAAAGCCGCGCCTATTGACAGACTCCCGACATCTCCCATAAAAACCGTCGCCGGGAACGTGTTGTACCAAAGGAATCCAAGCCCTGCGCCCAGCATCGCTCCGCAGAATACCGCCAGTTCCCCGGAACCTTCAACGTAGATAATCTGAAGATAATCGGCAAATTGAACGTGACCGGTAACATATGAAAATAAAATGAAAGTTCCGAAAGCAATTACAGAGGGCATTGTTGCAAGACCGTCAAGTCCGTCTGTCAGATTGACGGCATTGGAGGTACCCACAATAACAAAGAGTGCAAATAAAATGTAGAAAAAAGACAGGTCGAATAACATATTTTTAAAAAAAGGAAGAGCCAGTTTGGTGGCTGCACCGCTTTCATCGACAATGATTATACACACCACCGCAACAGCAGCAATAACAACCTGCAGAGAGAATTTAACCAATGGCTTCATCCCTTCAGGATCTTTCTTGACAGTTTTTATATAATCGTCTGCAAATCCAAGAACTCCTGTGGCGATAAAAACAAAAAGCACAATCCATATATATAAATTTGTCAAATCTGCCCATAACAAAGTGGAAAACAAAGCGGTCAGAATTATCATAATACCGCCCATTGTCGGTGTACCCTCTTTTTCTCTGTGCCGGGCGGGCTCATATCCTTTTGCCTTCTGGGAAAGCTGCATCTCTTTTAATGTATTTATCAGATATCCGCCAACGAAAAGACTTATAAGGAGCGAAGTAATGATTGCATAAGCAGTACGAAAAGTTATGTACTTGAAAACATTAAACAGTATAAAATGTTCGCTTAGCGGATAAAGCAGATTATACAGCACTTTTATTTTTCTCCTTTAAAAATTCAACAATGTTCTCGAATTTTTGCGATCTGCTTGCTTTGACAAGAAAAATTCCCTCATCCAGCTTTGTCAGATAGTTTTTCAGCTCGTTTTTATTTTTAAAAATGTACACATTCACACTCTCATTAAAAGCAGCATAACTTTCGCCAGTAAAAAGAAATGTGATATCTCTTCGTGAGCGCGCCACAGAGAAAAGCTCATTACAAAAATGATTGGCAAATTTACCTATTTCCGCCATTTCGCCAATTACCGCATATTTTTTATCTTTTTGTATCTTATGGATATCTTCTATTGCAGCCAGTATTGAATCAAAACTCGCATTATACGAATCATCAATGACAGAAATCCTTCCATCTTTGTTAATAAATGTTCCGCGGCCTTCTAACGGCCTAAAATCTGCTATGGCATCAAAAATATCATTATAAGGTATATCCAGTTTGGTACCAACGGCTACAGGGATAAGAGAGTTCATCGCGAAATGCTCGTATACATGGTTGATTCTGAATTCATATTTTTTATCTCCAAGTCCCACAACATAGTCAATATGGTTGTTACGCCTGATTTCTTCCATCCTTATATCACTATCCTCATCATCTCCGAAATAGTGGATATTAAGCTTTTCTGCCAAATTGCCGGTCGCTTCAAAATCATTCATATATTTTTTGCAGCTTTTATGAAGCCAAACCTCTCCGTTTAAACCGCCTTCTTTTTCTGACGGCGGAAGAGAATTAAGGATACTGAGTTTTTCACGGGCAAGAGCGTTTATATTCTCAAACATCCCTATATGAGACATTCCGATATTCGTCACTACAGCAGCATGGGGTTTTATATACTCACTCAAAAGTTTCAGTTCACCGTAGCTGTTAGTTCCCAGCTCAAATATTGCGTATTCCGAATCCAAATCGATATTGGATGCAGAATACGCAACACCGAGTTTATTATTAAAATTTTTAAAGGATTCATAAACCGGATATTTCTTCCCTATAACGGAAGCCAGCATAGATTTGGTGCTGGTTTTGCCTGCACTGCCCGTAACCGCAATTTTTACACCTTCATAATTTGCAATCATATATTTTCCGAAATTCTCCAGAGCTTTTTGGGAATCCTTCACAAGAATCTTGTTGGGATAATTAAGTTCATAGAAGGCTTCCTTTTCATCCATAACCACAAAAATCGCACCTTTTTCAATGGCCTCTTTTGCAAAATCATTGCCGTCAACATGCTCACCCTTAAGGGCAAAAAATATGTCCGAATATTCCACTCGTCTGCTGTCAATTTCCACTCTTCTGAAAAACACTTTTACTGTGGAAAGGTGGCAGTCAATGATATCAACAAAGATATCCAAAGGCTCACAAACCGGCACTTTCTTCCTCCAGAAGTTTCTTTATCTCTTGCCTGTCATCAAAGTGAATCGTTTTATCTTTTAATATCTGATAATCCTCGTGCCCCTTACCGGCCACAAGAATGATATCTTCTTCTTCAGAAATTTCATAAGCATGTATTATGGCCTCCCTTCTGTCAGGGATAACATCATAAGATGCGTTTCCGGCAAAACCTGCCTCAATGTCCCTGATAATAGACGCAGGCTCTTCCGTTCTCGGATTATCATTTGTAACGACAATCTTATCCGAATACGCCTCGGCTGCTTTTGCCATTCGTGGTCTTTTGGTTTTGTCCCTGTCACCGCCGCAGCCGAAAACTGTAATGAGACGTTTTTTCTTTAACCCGGCAAGGGATTGCAGCACATTTTTCAATGCATCGTCCGTATGAGCATAATCAACAAAAAAATATCTGTTGTTTACAACGATCTTTTCCAGTCTGCCGGGTATATTTTTAAGATTTCTTATTCCTTCATAAATGACCGTATCCGGAACACCAAGTATGTTTGAAGCCGCTGCTGCTGCCAAAATATTATATATATTATGCCTGCCCACCATATTGGACTGAAGTTTCAGTTCTTTACCGCATGCAGCCGCGAATGATACACCGTCCAGGCTGTTTTGAATGTTAAACGCCTTAAAGTCAGCACTGTTTTCAACGGCATATGAATAAGAAGGAATTACAGACATTCCGAGAAGCTTCTCTCCGTAAAAATCATCCGCGTTTATCAGGGCTTTGTAAGAATAATCAGAGTCAAACAGCTTCTGCTTGGCTTTAAAATATTTTTCCATATTCTCGTGGTAATCCAAATGATCACCCGTCAGGTTTGTAAATATCGAGAGATCAAAGCAGGTACCATGCAACCTCTCCTGCTCAAGGGCATGGGAAGAAGCCTCAATGCATACTACTTCCGCTCCCTTTTCGATTCCTTCACTCATCATTCTGTAATATTCATAAGAAGAAGGGGTTGTTGTTTTGGCCTGATAAACCCTGTCGACAACTTTATATTCTGTAGTCCCTATTCTGACAACCTTCATTCCGTTTGTTGAAAAGATACTTTCCAGCAAATAATTTATTGTTGTTTTACCGTTAGTGCCGGTTACCGCAATCTTCAGGATGCTGTCATCCCTTATCCCAAAAAAATTTTTAGACATCATTGCCAAAGCTTTTCTTCCTGAATCAACAACAATGTGGGGCACACTATCAACAGGTTTTTCGGTAACAAAAACCGCAATTTTACCGGTCTCTGCAATATCGTCAATATACTCATGACTGTCAGTACCCGCACCTTTGTAGGCAACAAAAACAGAGTTCTTTTTCAGAAAACGACTGTCAAAAGATATATCCCCCACTTCTGTATTGAGGATATCGGTTTCTCCTGACAAAACATTAACTCCCTTAAGAAGATTTTTTAGTTTCACTGTCTGCCCTTAATCGTTGTATTTTGTAACCTTTCTGCAGCATTATCTGCTCAGCAATTGATTCAAATGTATAAGCTGCGGTAGAGCCCCCGTAAATAGAAACACTCGGGGAATCATAAATCACAATCATTGCAATTTCCGGAGATGAAACGGGGAAAAATCCGACAAAACTTGCCACGTAATTTTTATATGAGTACCTGCCTTGATCAATCAGAAATTTCTGTGCAGTACCCGTTTTGCCTCCGATATCGATATATTCGCTTGATGCATTCACGCCGGTTCCATTGTCCACAACCCTTTTAAGAAGCATCTGCAAAGTTTTGGCAGTATTTTCACTAAGAAGCCTTTTGGAGCTTACATCAGGTTTGAAAATTTCCCCATCATTTACAGCCTTTTTTATCAGGTGCGGAGAGACCAGAACTCCGTCATTGGCTACAGCTGCATAATACTGAAGAATCTGCAAAGGTGTGACATAAATCTCCTGACCAATAGAAATTGAGGGTTTTGACAATCCTGACCATTCATCATAGTTCCTTAACAGCCCTTTTTCTTCGAAAATCCCCAAGACGCCGGAGCTTTTTCCAAAACCCATTTTTACCAGAAAGTCATGGAATTTCTTTCCGTTTGCGTCACTTGTGAGCTTAACTGTGCCGATATTACTGGAATTTACAATTACCTCCGAAGCTTTCAGTTTGTCATAAGCGTGCACATCGTTGTATGTATGTCCATAAACTGTGTATCTGCCGTTTTCACAGTCTACCTGTTTATTAAGGTTTAAATTTTCATGCTCAAGAAGAAAGCCGAACGTTATAGCCTTAAAAATCGATCCCGGCTCAAAGAGATAATTTGTGAGCATACTTTTCCAGGTTGATTTGGAATATTTTTCAAAATTATCCGGATTATAAGAGGGATAGGAAACACTGAAAATTATTTCTCCTGTGTTCACATTAATACCGGCTGCTATCCCTTTCTCGGCACCAAAGCGTTTCATATCTTTTTTAAGAATAATGCCCGCTGTCTCCTGAATTTCTGAATTTATAGTAAGATAGACCCCCTTTGAACTTTCTGAAATATATTCTTTATCTTTCAGAAGTATAGGTCTGTTACGGCTGTCCCTTAGATATATCACATTTCTTTTTTCTCCTTTCAATCTACCATCCAGAGCGTATTCAACACCCTGAAGTCCCTGATTATCCACCCCTGTGAATCCTACGATTTTTGCCACATCTTCACCTTTGGGATAATATCTGTTTTCCTGCATGATATAGTGTATATAGGGATACCTTTCTGATATTTTTCTTGCTTTAACCACCTCAACATTTCTGGTAAGCCAGATAAAACCCTCTCTTTTTCTCAAATAACTGTAATTTCTGCTGCTCATATCCAGATTATAATCTTTTAAGATAAGCTTTATTCTGTAAGGGTCTTGAATATCCCTTCCATAAACATAAAGGGATGCACTTTTTTTATTTTCTGCCAGAACAGCCCCTTTCCTGTCATAAATCACCCCTCTGTTTTTATGAAGCTGTACCTTTCTTAAAGACTGATTTTTCGCATATTCCAAATAATCATCATGCTTATAAATCTGCAAATATACCAACCGGACAAAAATCGACAGAATCACTATACTTAACAAGATTAAAACAAAGGAAAGCTTGAACCTCTCATTCCACATAATATACCTTCGTGTTTTCCGGGAATTTCATTCCCATAGCTTTTCCCTTTTTATACAACCTGTCTTTGTCGGCCAAAGCATTATAAGCTTCCTGCAGTGACTGCAAATTTATCTCTTTACTTTCTATTTTTGCAGACAAGCGGGAAATATCATATCCGACATTAATATATTTTTGTTTAATGACAATTATAGTAAAAACAATAACCACTACTACAAGAATTTTAAGCATCAAGCTGAGTACAATATTTGTTGAGCCGGCTTTTATAGCTGCTTCGTTGTGCTTCATATCACTTTCTCCGCAACTCTCATTTTTGCACTCCTGCTGAGGGGATTTCGTTTGATTTCACTTTCCTTTGGTGTGATCGGCTTTTTGGTGATAAGCCTGAACGTCTTTTTCTTATCACATCTGCATTCAGGAAATTCCGGAGGACAAATACAATCTTTGGCATAAAAATTAAGCATATCCTTAACAAGCCTGTCTTCCAGTGAGTGAAACGATATGAAAACAACACGACCGCCTTTTTCCACAATTTTCTCAATTTTATTAAGCAGTGATTCTATCGCCTCCAGCTCCTTATTGATAAATATCCTTATCGCCTGAAAACTTTTTGTGGCTGGATTTTGACCATGTTTATGAAACTTTTTCGGAACCGCTTCTGAGATTACCGAGGCCAGTTCCGATGTTGATTCTATCTTTTTCAATACTCTCTTTTTTACTATTGAATCGGCAATCCTTCCGGCAAAAGGTTCTTCACCATATTTCTTCAAGATATTGACAAGCGTTTCTTTAGGGTAATTATTAACAACTTCGTAAGCTGTAATCTTATCACTGCTGTCCATTCGCATATCAAGAAAACCGCTTTTTCTGAATGAAAATCCTCGTTTTTCATCCATGAGCTGATAATTTGACAAACCAAAATCTGCATAAAGACCTGTTATCCGGGCAATTTTAAGTTCTTTTAACACAGAATCCACATCTGCGAAATTAGACTGGACAACATTAACATTATTATAACCATCAAATATTTCTTTAAGCCTCTTTACTGCATCTTCGTCTCTGTCCAGAATAATCAGCCTCCCATCGGAAGACAGTTTTTTATAAACTCTCAGGGCATGACCGCCGCCGCCGCCGGTACAATCCACATATATTCCATGAGGATTTATTGCCAAATTTTCAATTAGCTCCTCTGTCAAAACAGGTTTGTGCATAGTCCACCGGCCTATAAATTTAGTTCCGGAAATTCTTCACTTATCGAATCAAAAAGATTTTCTACATCAATATCCTCAAATTCAAGCTCCCATTTAGACTTAGGCCAGATTTCAATTTTATTCATATGGCCGACAATAACACATTCTGAATTCAAACCTGTTTTTTCCCTAAGCATATTAGGGATCAACACTCTACCCTGTCTGTCAATGGAGCAGTCTTCTGCAGTTGAATACAGGTACCTGAGAAATTTTTTCCCCTGAGTATCTCTGGGTGGGTTTTCTTCCCACATCTTTTCCAATTTCTGCCATTCATATATGGGAAATGCAGCTATATGGCTGCCCAGTGTAACAAGTATTAATGATTCATCTCCGTATTTAGTCTTAAGGACATCCCTGAATTTCGATGGGATACTTACACGACCGGCGTCATTAATTGTGTGGAAGCTTTTACCCTTAAAACTAGTCGGAGTTTTCATAACATTACATACCATTTTATGACATTTTATACCAAATAATACATGAATATTCCAAATAGTGTCAAGTTTAATTGAGTAAATAATTTGCAGACGTATTTTATTATCTGATAATTAATTTGATTATCAGTATGTTAACTTCTAAAAAATCTTTTATAAAAAGTGAAATATAAACAAAAAATTAAGATTTGAATTCAAGTTTCGCACTTGTTTTGTTATTACAAGCAAAGCGGCCCTCAATGCCGTCCTTGTGAGGATCCGACGACGGGCGGAGACGAAGCAATCTCCTGTAAAGTACATGAGCTTACTTCGGGACTCCCTCCCTCGTAATGACGCCGTTTGTCCGTCTGCAATTCACCTTTAGGGGAATAAATAGAATGTTACACATATTTACCAGTCTAAAGAACTAATGCTAGCCGCAGGCGTTCTTATGAGCGCAACAAAGCATTGTTCATACATTTAAAAAGTGCAAGTGCAAAATTGAATTGGAAATATAATAAGTTTCTATGGATTTAATAAGGCCGTTTAGATGATGCGATTGAGATCTCAAATAAAGTACTTTAGAAGAATTCATATAAACCGAGCACATAAAAATTTATGTGCCCGGTTATTTTTATTTATACCTTTCAGCAACACTGACCCGGTTGAGCTCTCTCATTAGCTCAATTTCCGCTTTGCTGAATTTATGTGATTCTTCCTGTCTGGCTGCCTCCAGTTCTTGCTCTTTTTCAACTTTCCTTCTGATCGCTTCTTCCAGGTCAATTTCTCTTCCAAGCTCCGCACCTTCGGCAAGAATGATCACCCTGTTATTGTTGACTTCAAGAAAACCTCTGTCAATAGCAGCATACTCAGTAGTTTTGTCATGTTTATAAATCAACTCGCCTATATTGAGAGCTGTTAAAAATGGTGTGTGATCAGGTAATATACCGAAATCACCTTCTACCCCCGGGGCGATTACTTCGTCCACTTCCAGATCCAAAAGTTTTCTCTCAGGTGATACAAGTTCAAGTTTAAGCTTTTCAGCCATGATTATCCTCTTGTCTTAAGCTGTTCTGCTTTTTCCAAAGCCTCATCTATCGTTCCGACAAGGTAAAAAGCCTGCTCGGGAAGATCATCGTGTTTACCGTCAAGAATCTCCTTAAAACCTTTAACCGTTTCATTGAGTGTTACATATTTACCGGGCATACCGGTAAACTGTTCAGCAACAAAGAATGGCTGAGAAAGAAATCTCTGTATTCTTCTCGCTCTTGAAACAGTCAGTTTATCCTCTTCAGTTAATTCTTCCATACCAAGAATTGCGATAATATCCTGCAATTCTTTGTATCTCTGAAGAACCTTTTGAACATCTCTAGCAACATCATAATGTTCTTTACCTACAATGTTGGGATCAAGAATTCTGGAAGTGGAGTCCAGAGGGTCAACAGCTGGATAAATACCAAGCTCTGCAATCTGTCTTGAAAGAACCGTTGTAGCATCCAGGTGAGCAAAAGTTGTTGCCGGAGCAGGGTCAGTAAGGTCGTCAGCTGGAACGTAAACAGCCTGAACTGAAGTAATAGATCCCTTCTTGGTTGAAGCAATTCTCTCCTGCAATTCACCCATTTCCGTACCAAGTGTCGGCTGGTAACCAACAGCTGAAGGCATTCTTCCCAAAAGAGCAGAAACTTCCATACCTGCCTGGGTAAATCTGAATATGTTATCAACAAACAAAAGAACGTCCTGTCCTTCTACATCCCTGAAATACTCAGCAATGGTCAGTCCTGTAAGACCGACTCTCATCCTGGCACCAGGAGGCTCGTTCATCTGACCATAAATCAAAGCCACTTTCTCAAGAACACCGGACTCCTGCATTTCAAGCCAAAGGTCATTACCTTCCCTTGTCCTTTCACCAACACCGCAGAAAACGGAATAACCACCGTGCTGTTTTGCAATATTATTGATAAGCTCCATAATAAGCACAGTTTTACCAACACCGGCACCACCAAAAAGACCGGTTTTTCCACCTTTAGTATAAGGCTCAAGAAGATCAATCACTTTAATACCGGTTTCAAGGATTTCATTACCTGTGTCCTGATCTTCCAGCTTAGGTGCTTCCCTGTGGATGGGCCAGTGATCGTCAGCTTCCACCTCGCCCTGTTCGTCAACAGGCTCACCGATAACATTGAGAATTCTACCCAGTGCGTTTTTACCAACAGGGGCAGTAATCGCCTCGCCGGTATTTTCAGCATCGAGGCCCCTGACAAGACCTTCTGTAGATGTCATACCAACGGATCTTACTGTGTTTTCTCCAAGATGCTGTTCAACCTCGCAAATAACAATATCACCGCTAATCGGATTCTTAATTTTCAAAGCTGTGTAAATTTCCGGTAATTGACCATCTTCAAAGTGGACATCAACAACCGGTCCAATTACCTGAACAATTTTCCCTACATTAGCCATTATTTACACTCCATTATCATAGTATTATTTTAAAGCTTCCGCTCCGTTAACAATATCAAGTATTTCGGTAGTTATTGCAGCCTGTCTGGCTTTATTATAGTTAAGCGTAAGCTTTTTAATCATCTCTCCCGCATTACGTGTTGCATTATCCATTGCCGCCATTCTGGCACCATGCTCACCAGCAACTGATTCCAAAATACAGCTGTATATGGTAAAATTTATAAAACGGGGAATTATTTCTTTCACAAGCGTATTGGGATCAGGCTCATATAAATAATCAACAACAGATTCACCCGTTTCTTCCTCAGTTTCAAAATCCAAAGGCAGAATCTTTTTTACTTTTGCAACCTGGGAAGCAACAGACTTGAATTCGTTGTATACAACATATAGCTCATCAATCTCATCATCATTAAAAAGTCTTACTGCAGAATCACCTATTGTGATTGCATCATCGTATGTAATCTTTCCGCCAAACGAGATATATTTTTCCTCAATCTCATAATCTCTTCTCTTCACATATTCATAGCCGTTCTTGCCAACACAAATAAGCTTGAAATCTTTGTCAGAATGCTCACTGCGAAATTGAGAAAACAATTTGTTAATATTACTGTTAAATGCCCCGCACAGCCCTCTGTCAGATGTAATAACAATCACACCAATATTCTTTATTTCTTCCTTGGGCTGCAATAATTTATGTATTTCCGGATTTACCCGCTTGCTTATGTTTTGAACGACCTCATAAATCTTATCGGCGTAAGGCAGGGCTGCTTCCATTGCCTCCTGAGCTCTTCTCAGTTTAGCAGCCGACACCATTTTCATGGCATTGGTAATCTTCTGTGTATTTTTTACCGAGCTGATTTTTCTTTTAATATCCCTCATTCCAGACATATATAAACCTCAACTTTAGGAAGAAAACTGTTTTTTGAATTCTTCAACAAGTTTCTTTAATTTCTCTGTTAACTCATCCGAGAGCTTCTTCTCTTTCTTTATGCCTTCGAGTACATCAGGATAGTTTGATTTGGCAAAAGATATAAGCTCTTTTTCAAAACGGGTTATATCTTCAACAGCTATATCATCAAGATAACCGTTAACACCGGTGAAAATGGACAGAACCTGATCCTCTACAACTATAGGCTGATACTGTCCCTGCTTAAGCAGCTCAACAAGCCTCTCGCCTCTGCTTAACTGAGCCTGGGTTGCAGCGTCAAGATCACTGCCGAACTGTGCAAATGCAGCAAGTTCTCTGTACTGGGCGAGATCCAGTCTGAGTCTTCCTGCAACCTGTTTCATGGCTTTAATCTGAGCTGAACCACCAACCCTTGAAACCGAAAGACCAACGTTAACAGCAGGTCTGATACCAGAGTTAAAAAGGTCAGTTTCAAGATATATCTGACCATCCGTAATCGAAATAACGTTTGTGGGTATATATGCTGAAACGTCGCCAGCCTGTGTTTCAATTATAGGAAGTGCCGTTAGCGAACCCGCGCCGTATTCATCGCTGAATTTAGCAGCTCTCTCCAAAAGTCTTGAGTGAAGATAAAACACATCGCCGGGGAAAGCTTCACGTCCGGGCGGCCTTCTTAAAAGCAGAGAAAGCTGTCTGTAAGCAGTGGCTTGTTTGGAAAGGTCGTCATAGATAAGCAGAGCGTGCTTGCCTCTGTCTCTGAAATACTCTCCCATTGTACACCCGGCAAAAGGTGCAATAAACTGCAGCGGAGCCGGCTCACTTGCAGTAGCTGAAACAACAATAGTGTAATCCATGGCTCCATGCTTTTCCAGCGTATCCACAACCCTTGCAACTGTCGAACGTTTCTGACCGATTGCCACATAAACACAGATCACATCTTCGTCTTTCTGGTTTAAAATCGTATCAATAACAACAGCGGTTTTACCCGTTTGTCTGTCACCGATAATGAGCTCCCGCTGTCCTCTTCCGATCGGTATCATCGAGTCAATAGCTTTTATACCTGTCTGCAACGGTTCTTCCACAGGCTGTCTTTTAACAATACCGGGAGCAATTTTCTCAATATCGTCATATTCATCTGTTTCAATTTTCCCTTTGCCGTCCAGTGGCTGGCCAAGCGGGTTAACAACTCTCCCCACAAGGGCTTCACCAACAGGCACGGAAGCGATTCTTCCCGTTCTTTTTACGACATCGCCTTCTTTAATATGCTCGTAATCGCCCATAATAACGATACCAACATTATCTTCCTCAAGGTTGAAAACGATTCCGTAAACACCTCCGGGAAACTCAACCAGTTCTCCGGCCATTGCATTATCAAGACCGTAAACTTTTGCTATACCGTCACCGGCACTCAAAATTGTGCCGACTTCTTCCACCTGAACTTTTTGTTCAAAGTTTTCAATCTGATCTTTAATGATCTTACTTATTTCTTCTGCCCTGATCTGCATATAACCTAACTCCTTATATGTTATTATCTAACCTGTCATTTCTTCTTTCAGTTTTTCAAGCTGCCCTTTAACACTGGCATCGTATTGGGTACTTTTAATTTTAGCCAGGAAACCACCAAGCAGCGACGGATCTTTTTCCACCTGCACGGAAACCTTTTTCCCTGTTATCTCATTGAGTTTACTAACCAATTCATCTTTAACCTTTTCATCCATATCAATTACTGACCTGACATCGGCTACAGCCTCGCCCCTGCTTTCTCTGTAAATATCTGAAAAACTTTCAACTATATTTTCCAGTTCTTCAAGACGGTTTTTTTCCACCAGCAGCTTCGTAAAAGATAGTAAAAGATCAGAGATAACACCTTTATCCTTCAGTTCTGAAAAAACGGCACTTTTACTTTCTTTAGGGATCAGAGGATTTTTTACCAGTTCTCTGAATTCAGCATTGGAATAATAAAAATCAATCAGATTTTGAAGCTCATCCAGGACTTTGCTGACACTATTCTCTCCCGAAGCTATCTCAAACAAAGCACCGGCGTATCGTTTCGATATAACAGTACCTATCAATTTGTCACTCCTATTTTAGCAATATAATTTTTAACCAGTCTTTTTTGCATATCATCTGTAAGACGTTTTTCAATCTTTTGCTCGGCCAGTTCAAAAGCAAGTTTTGCCGCTTCTTCTCTAAGCTCAGCCTTAGCTCTGTCAAGATCAGACTGTATCATATCTTCTGTCGACTTTTTTAATTTTGCGATGTTATTCTCTGCATCTTCCAAAATGTTCTTTCTTTCGGAATCTGCCTGCTTTTTGGCACGCTCTTTCATTGTCTGCAGCTCTTTTTCCATCTGCTGAAGTTTGAGTTTATAATTCGTAAGTTCAATTTCGGCATTTTCTTTTGCTTTTTCGGCATTTTCGATCGATTCTTCTATCTGCTTTGTTCTGTTATCCAAAAAGTTAATAAACGGATTTTTTAAAAGTTTGTAAAGAATCGCCACAAAAACAACGAACACAATAATTCTCCATACGAGCCCCATAAAATCAGGGCCGTGACTGCCGCCTCCTTCTGCTGCCATCAGCATTGAAGGTAAAAGCAATATATTAAATAAAAGAACTAATCTATTCATTTCAGACCCCTCCTTACGCCACTTTACCAATAATTTTGTCTACTATTTCCTCAGCCATATTTTCTGCATCAGACCTCAATGATGCCTTTGCTTCCTCTTTCTGTTTGTCAAGCTCCTTCCTTGCATTCTCGAGCTTTTCATCCATTTCTGTTTTAACCTTGGCGTACATTTTTTCCGCTTCCAGAACAGCTTCGTCCTTAGCCTGCTTATGGTAATCGGCTGCTTCCTGCTTCACCTGCTCAAATTTTTCCTCGTACTCTTTTTTATGCTTTTCAACTTCTGATCTCAACTTAGCAGCCTCACTGTTAAGAGACTCTATTTTCTCATCACGTTTTTCCACTGTATTGAGAACAGGGTTAATTATCATTTTTTTGCCAATGAATAAAATAATAAGAAAGTTCACAATCTGAATCAATAAAGTACTATCAATACTAATCATTCATCGCACCTCATAAGCCGCATTATTGTATACTGTACACAGAACTCGTAAAAGTTAGCAAATATATATTTTTTTGTCAACTCATTTTATGTGTAAAAAAGTTTTCCGCACAGAGGATTATTAAGCTTTTGGAAAACCCAAGAAGCATCCTGGTAACACAATATTTTAAATTTACTAACATTAAAATTTGTTTATGTAAATAATATTTGTCTTAGCAACCTTCCAAAATTTTTGTACTTGTGCTATTTGACAATACTTTATCTAAATATCGGTATTTTCACGCATGAAGATATCCCAATATTAAGCACAGTTGTATATTTATTCGTTATGTCGTTTCATATGGTATGAGATTTCTCACTTCGTTCGAAAGAATGCCTGCGGCTAGCACCAGTCTTTTATACTGGTAAATATGTGTAACATCCTATTTAGCTATCGCTGATAGACAGTATGCATGTAATTGTCACCTCGAGCGAAGCCGAGAGGTCTCTTTGCAATATAACAGTAGAGATCTCTCCGCTCCACTCCGTTCCGGTCAAGGTGACAAAAAGTAGAAACCTGTCATCCCTCGCCCCGTTAAATGCCGTAAGCAATCAGCGAAGCTGATATTTAACAGGGTGAACAAAGACTTGCAACAGTTACAAATACGAAATTTGAAATATTAACTGTTTAGAGTCATGTACAAAACAGTAAAAAAAGAATTGAAAAATTAGACTAATTACAATATAGTAAAGAATATACCGTACGTTCGGTATTTAATCTTTTAAAAATATTTTTATGTCTTTCGGAGAAAAATGTGAGCACTAAAGGGAATAAAACAACAGATAAGATACTTGATTCAACTATAGAATTGATTTTTCAAAAAGGGATAGAAGCAACAAGTATTTCCAATATCATAACCAAAGTCGGCATGTCAAAAGGAAGTCTTTATTTTCATTTCCCGGACAAACACACTTTGATAACAGAAGCTTTGAGCAGGTATGAAAATTCATTTTTTGAATTTATTAGCGCTTCTTTGCAGGGCAGTTCTCCCGGAGAAAAATTGGAGAATTTCTTCGAATCGGTAAAAAAGATGCATAAGTCAAAAAATTATTCAGGCGGCTGTATTTTTGGTAATACAGCTTTGGAAATGGCTGATAAAAACGATTCTTTATCACAAATGGTTAAAAATGTTTTCGACAGATGGATTTCAATGTTGAGCAGTATAATTGATGATGCTCAGAAAACCGGTGAAATAAGAAGTGATTTAAATTCTCAGATACTGGCTGGTTTTATCGTTTCATCTGTAGAAGGCGGAATAATGCTTTCCCGTCTTGAAAAGAAGGGTGCGCCCCTTTCTCAAACACTCTCTGCGTTAAAAATAATGCTTTGCTTAAAACAAAAAGGGCAATAAGGAGGTAGAAATGGTGTATTACTTAATTATAAAAAGCGCCGTGAGTAAATGAGACCTGCAATTTAGTTTGTAATCAGCACCAATTGTAAGATAAAATATATTATGAAATATCAAACAAGGAGGAAACTATGAAAAAGACAGGATTAGTAATTGCACTCTTTATAGCAGCCGTTTTTGTAGTGTCATGCGCAAAAACCGATATGCCGAAAACGGAACCGGCAAATGTATGGAACTATTTGCAGGATCAGAATTATACCGATTGGCAGTTGTTTCCCGGAACAACAAAATTATACCCCGGTGAATCACCTCACGGCGCTTTCCTTACATCTTATATTAACAAGAAAACTGCAAAAAGTGTTAATAATGATGAATTTGCTTACGGCTCAATAATTGTAAAGGAAAACTACACCCCCTCAAAAAAGCTGGCAGCTGTAACAGTCATGTATAAAGTAAAAGGATTTAACCCTGACGGAGGAGACTGGTACTGGGCAAAATATTCTCCAAAAGGCGATGCACAGGCTGTTGGTAAAGTAAAAGGGTGTATACAGTGTCACTCGGCAGTAAAAGGCAGCGACTGGTCATATCTGAAATCAGAGATGTAGAACAGCTTTTAAAGGGCGGACATTTGTTCCGTCCTGATTTTTCGGAGGTTAATCATGCCGCATCTTCAATTTGAATTCAGTTTCAATGCTGACAGTGAAAGCAAAAGGAAATTTGCTTCAAAAATTATGGAACACTTCTCTGAAATAATGGACACAGGAACGGATCACATAGGCATCACAATAAGAGAATTTGAAGACAACGGTCTTTTTCTGGGCAGAGTAAAAAACTCAGAGGAACTCATAGCCTTCATAAATGCAGATATAAGAGAGGGCAGACTGTATGAACAAAGAAGAAAACTTGCTTTAGCCTTTATGAAAGAAATAAACAAATTCTTTAACGTACCTTTGTCCAATATGTATGTAATTTTCACCGAGCATAAGGGGGAAGACTTTCACCTTTACGAAAGAGCCCTGAAATCCTGGCGGGAAGGTGAAGATCCGCTAAAAGATTAGTCAGGCACTGGGTATAATTTCAGCGGTTTGCCGATTGCATACCCCTGGGCATAATCAACGCCCAGATCTTTCAGTTTATTATAAATATCCGAGTTAGTCACAAATTCTGCGATTGTCTCAGCATTGATGCTCTGCGCATAACTTACAATTGATTTTACCGTTTTATAAGATTTATTCGATTTGAGAAGGTTTTCTATAAGGCTGCCGTCAATTTTGATATAGTCAATATTTATCTCATGATGCCTGCTGAAATTGGAATAGCCCACACCAAAATCATCAATGGCAATTTTAAAGCCGTCTTCTTTAAGGTTAATAATTTTTGATTTCAGATTATAAATTTCCTCATTTTCCAGAATTTCCAACGTAACTCTTTCATGATCGATATTGTTGATTTCACATTGACTGAGTATAAATTTTTCAAACTCCTCATCAGCCAGATCCTGAGCAGTTATATTAATCGAAAAACCGCATTGAAGATTCCTGAAGATTTTACAGCTTTCGGATATAACAATTCTTCCTATTGAAGGTAAAAGACCGAGCTGTTCTGCTGAGGCCAGAAACATTGAAGGAGAAATAACATCATTTTTCCCAACCATTCTTATAAGGCATTCGTACTTAGGGATCTCTCCGGTTCCGATTTTCTGGATTGCCTGATAATAAGGTTTCAAAACCATCTTACTTTTACCCTGCAGTACACCTTTTAGAATATTCGACCACAGAATGTTTCTTTCATAAAATTTTTCCACGTCCTCATCAAACTGACAATATGAAATTTTCTTCATATTTCTACTTTTTGCTTCCCTTAATGCTATATCCATTCTGTTAAAAAGGTTGCTGCCAATGTTGTCGCCATAAAAATTGTCATTATGGGAAATGCCACATACAAAAGACGGTGTCACATTTAAGCTGTTAATCCGAATAGGATTTTCACTTATAAAGTTTTCAAGCTTTTTTACAATCATCTCTGCAAAATCGAGAAGGTTTTTCTTTAAAGATGTTTTATCCAGACATGCTGCAAGAGCAAAAACATCACTGTGCAGTCTGTAGACTTCTGTATTATTGAAAACCAAAGAATTAGCAAATTCGGACAATTTTCTTCCAAAGCTTACCAGAAAATTATCCCCCTCTTCATTTCCGTAGCAGCTGTTTATCTCCCCGAAATTTTTAATATCAATGCCCAATAAAACAATCTTTTTGCATTTTTGAACATTCAGCTCATTAATCAAACTGTTCCTGTTGGGAAGCCCTGTCAAATCATCCTTTAAAATCATAACCTTATCTTTTGTGTATTTTAAAGGATATTATATCAAACACAGCGCTGAAAATCAATGTACTTTTAATTTGGCAACTGTCCAAAATTTACACATTTAAAAATCAGTGAGGCGTGAAGAAAAGTATTTAAAGGTATTTGAGGTATTTAAAAGTAATTGGAGTAGTTGAGGTTCAAGCCGCGCGCAACACTTCCATCTCACTATCTCACCAGCTCACTCTCTCACTATTTTTTGTCAGTAAGCAGCTTCCCTCCGACACTGACATTGTCCTGCCTGTTTTCTTTCATTAAAATAATTATGCTCTCTTCAGGCAGGGAATACAATTCCGAAGCCGCCTCTGTGACTTTCTCCACGAAATCTCTTTTCTTGGATAAATCATCAGTTCTAGGCCCTTCTACAGTTATCACCGGCATATGAGACCTCCTTATCAGGATTAATTTATTCTAATGCAACAGCAAGTAAAAGTACAGACAGAGCATATTTGTTACTGGGGTTATATCTTTTCAAAACTTCAAAATTATGAAAAACTGCCCAGTAAATATCCTCTCCTTCGTCTTTCAGACGTATAAGTTTAGCTTTATGCCCTGATAACCCGAACGGAAAACTAACACCTTTCTCCTTTAACATGGAAATACTCATCCACTCACCGGTTAGTTTCCTGCGGCCGAAGGCAACCGATACAGCGGTAGGGTCGGAATAGTGCCAGCCGTGTTGTTTTAGAAAATTCGCCACACTGCCTATTGCATCAGACATGGAATTTACCAAATCAACCTCTCCGTCTTCATCGAAATCCACTGCATATTTTAAAATATTTGAAGGCATAAACTGAGGATATCCTATCGCACCGGCATATGATGATCGTATCTCTTTGGGATTAATATTATTTTTATAGGAATAAATCAGCAGATTTCCCAGTTCGTATGTGAAATATTCACTCCTCCTTTCATAATTCATAGCAATTGTATACAAAGAATCCAAAGCATTAAACTCCGGCGAATATTTCCCGAAAAATGTTTCCACTCCCAGGATGGCTGCAACAACTTCAGAGGGAACGTAGAATTCGTTTTCAGCTTTCTCCAGTTCCTCCCTGTATTTTCTGTAAAAGTCTTCACCCAGGGATATCCTTTGCTCATTGACAAAAATTTTTTTATAATCTCCCCATTCTTTAGTTTCAGCAGGTTTTGAAATCAAGTCTGTGACTTGGTCAACAATTTCTGCTTTTGATAAATTTTCTTTTACATAGCTCTTTGGAAGATCAAACTTTTCAGCTATCTTATCAGCGATTACCAAAGAATGGGAGAAAGATGAAAAACATAAATAAAAAAACAGAGTGAATATTAGTCTCAACATGGGATTAATATATTAACTCTATCCGGAATCTTCAATGGAAGAAAAAAAATAATTTAGAATTATACCAGATCAGGCAATATACCCTTTAATTTAGCGCTATATTTTGTTAATATTATTTATAAGATACTCAATAAATTAATTAAGAGGTTGCCATGAGTAATCAAGAGTACGATTTTCAATGGGAGCATTTGGGGGATATCCGGGACGGAAGGCCTAACCTGGGTGAAATGACAAGTGTGGCTACATACAGATTAATGCAGTACACGCTGAGGGACGTATTGACAAAGGAGTTGGGTTATGAAAAAGCTCTTGATATATTATCCAAAGCAGGGATGAAAGCCGGCGAAGAATTTTGCAGAAACATGCTTGATACAAGTCTGGAAATGAATGATTTTATTGAGCATTTAAAAGATGTGCTTATTGAATTGAAAATGGGCGTCTTGAGGGTTGAAAAAATGGACATGGATTCGTTAAAGATGGTGTTTACAATGTCGGAAGATCTGGACTGTTCAGGTCTGCCTATTATAGGTGTGGAATTCTGTGATTACGATGAAGGCTTTATTGCGGGAATTCTGAAGGTATATACAGGTCAAACGTTCAATGTTAAAGAAGTTGACTGCTGGGCTACAGGTGAACGGATATGCAGGTTCAAAATTGATTTGGCAGAATAATAATGAATATCGAGGACTTCCATAAAATAATTAAAAATGCGCTTAACAAGGGGCCGTCTGCCTACGATTTTATCAATAAGAAAAACATCAACTGCGGAGAGAAAAATCAGTTTTGCGAAGATCTGGCAGCACTGCTAAACCAGATAAAAGAGGCTTATGAGTGTACTAAAAAGCTTTCAGAAGGAGATCTGGATATAAACTGCAGCAAAACAAATTTCTTTGCAATGCCTGCAAAAAACCTTCAATCCAACCTGAACCATCTTACCTGGCAGGCGCAACAGATATCCGATGGTGATTATAATCATAAGGTCAGCTTTCTTGGAGATTTCTCCGAAGCATTTAACAAAATGACGGAATCGCTTAAGGAAAAGGACGCTCTGGAAAAAAGACTGATCGAGGTGCTGGAGGAAAAGGCAACAACTGATTCCCTCACCAAAATTGCTAACCGTTCAAAATTCAATGAAATCCTAACTCATGAAATGGAAAGAGCAGACAGGTACCAAAACGGACTTTCCCTAATTATGCTTGATATTGATCATTTTAAAAAAATCAATGATACATACGGACACATAAAGGGTGATGAAACGCTGAAAAGACTGGCCGAAATTGTGGAAAACAACATCAGAAAATCCGATTTTTTTGCAAGGTGGGGTGGTGAAGAATTTATACTTCTGGTTCCTCACACCAGCCTTGACAATGCTGCAATGCTCGCTGAAAAACTCAGGAAGTTGGTTAAAACATCCAAACAGCCGGTGGATTGTCAGGTAACCTGCAGCTTCGGCGTCACGCATTTCAAAAAAGGTGATACTGCAAACACTTTTACAGACAGGGCCGACAAGGCTCTGTATAAAGCAAAAGAAAACGGAAGGGACAGAGTCGAAATAACAAAATAAATTTTACCCGGTTTTTTACTAAGCACACTTACATATTTGTCTGCTATATCGTTTCTTATGGTAGAGATCTCTCGACTGCACTCCGTTTCGCTCGAGATGACAGCTTTTTGTCATCCCGCTGTGTTCCCGTCCGTAGACAGATAGGAGAATTTCCCTCTGTATGTTAATAATTTCTCGGAACCTGAAGCATTTTGTCTATTGAAGTATAAGCCCTGTTTCTAAGTGCAGGATCAAGTGTTATCTTATACTGCTCCTTGACCAATGCGTCGTAAACTTTTTTCAGATTTGTCTTCTTCATATTTTTACATTTAAAGGAATCATAGGCAAAATAAAATTCTTTATCCGGGTTTTCTTTTCGAAGCCTGTATCCCACACCCTCTTCCGTTCCGATTATAAACTTTTTATTGTCAGTCTCTTTGGCGTATTTGTACACACCTGATGTTGAGCAAATATGATCCGCCATATCCACAACTTCAGGAGGACACTCAGGATGAGCAACAAAAAGAGCATCAGGATGCATACTCTTTAATGCTTCCACTTCCTTCTTTGTAACCCTTTCGTGTATGGGACAGAAACCTTCATACAAAATCACTTCGGTATCCACAAATCTTGAAACATAATGTCCGAGATTTTTATCCGGGACAAAAATAACTTTATCTGTATCCAGAGATTTCACAACATTTACAGCGTTGGCAGAAGTACAGCATATATCACTCTCAGCTTTAACTTCAGCCGATGAGTTAACATAGCAGACAACCGGCACACCCGGATACTCCATCTTCAGCTGCCGCACCTTGTCACCCGTAATCATATCTGCCATCGGACATCCTGCTTCTATCTCCGGAAGCAGGACGGTTTTTTCAGGTGATAAAATATGAGCCGTCTCAGCCATAAAATGAACACCGCAGAAAACAATGGTATTCTGCTGAACCTTCGAAGCCTCAATACTTAAGCCCAGAGAGTCGCCTGTAAAATCGGCAATTTCCTGAATTTCATCAATTTGGTAGTTATGAGCAAGTAAAACTGCATCTTTTTCTTTAAGAAGTTTTTTTATTTCTGCTTTTAAATCCATATTACTCCCCGTAATATTTTTTTATCTTCTCAAAATGTACAACCCTTTTTGTTGTTTTATCTATAGACAAATTAACAGCATTAAAGATTAAAGTTCCTTTTTTTTCAACATCAAATTTTGCAGGCATCGAATAAAGAAAGCGTTTCATTGCCTTTTCATAAGTGGTACCAATTACTGAATCGGCACTGCCGCACATTCCCACATCACTTATATAGAAGGTTCCTTTCGGCAGCATCCTGTCATCATTGGTCTGAACATGCGTATGCGTACAGCAGACAGCGGCAGCCCTTGAGTCTGTGTAAAGTCCGAAGGCCATTTTCTCACTTGTGGCTTCTCCGTGGAAATCAACCAGATGAAGGGCATCCGGTTGTTTTTCATAAAGTCTGTCAAAAGATCTGAAAGGACAGTCGGAAACGGGCATAAAAACACGCCCCATAAAATTTGAAATACAAACACTTACACCATCTGCTTCAACAGTTTTAAAACCGACTCCGGGCACACCGTCAGGATAGTTGGCCGGTCTTATTACATTTTCGTACTTCTCTATCTCTTTTTCCGTATCTTTTTTATCCCAAATATGGTTACCGCTTGTCATAAAATCAATACCCAGTTTTCTCAGCTCTTTATAAACATTGAGCGTTATTCCAAAACCACTGGCTGAATTTTCAACATTGGCAATAACCAGGTCAAAAGAAGCTGTTTCACTGAGTTCCTTCAGAGCCAGGGAGGCGGATCTGCGCCCGCTCCTTCCCACTATGTCTCCGATAAACAGAACCTCTAGAGTTTTATTATTTCGCATACTCTACAGTTCTCGCCTCTCTTATAACCGTAACCTTAATCTGACCGGGATAGGTAAGTTCTTCCTCAATCTTTTTGGCTATATCCTTAGAAAGTGTAACCATTGTATCATCATTAACCCTGTCCGGCTCAACAATAATACGCAATTCCCGTCCTGCCTGAATGGCGTAAGCCTTACTGACCCCTTCAAAGCTTGAGGATATTTCCTCCAGTTTCTCAAGACGCTTTATGTATGATTCCAGCACTTCCCTTCTGGCACCAGGTCTGGAGGCTGAAAGTGCATCAGCAGCCTGTATAAGAACAGATTCCGTATACTTAAATTCCTCTTCTCCGTGGTGGGAAAGAATGGCATTGAGAATCCTGGGATCTTCCTTGTATTTCTTAACAATATCAACGCCCACTTCCGTATGTGAGCCTTCACTTTCCTGATCGACAGCCTTACCTATATCGTGCAGCAGTCCCATGCGTTTTGCCATCTTTTCATCCAGTCCCAGCTCTGCAGCCATGATACCCGCTATCTTGGCCACTTCAATAGAATGGCCTAAAACATTCTGGCCGTAGCTTGTTCTGTATTTGAGTCTTCCGATAAGTTTCAGAAGATCAGAATGTATATTATGTATCCCCAGATTAAATGCTGCCTCCTCACCAACTTCATAAATGTGTTTTTCAACTTCCTGTTTACTCTTTTCATAATGCTCTTCGATTCGTGAAGGGTGAATCCGGCCGTCGGAAATCAATCTTTCCAGAGTAAGTTTTGCAATTTCCCTGCGGAACGGGTCATAAGAGGAAAGTATTACTGCCTCCGGTGTATCGTCAACAATAATATCCACTCCCGTTACACTTTCAAAGGTTCTGATATTTCTACCCTCTCTGCCGATAATACGACCTTTCATTTCATCGGAAGGAAGATTGACCGAAGATACGGCGATTTCACTCACATATTCAGGTGCGCATCTCTGTATGGAAGTGGCGATAACACTTTGAGCTTTTTTATCGGCAGTTCGTTTTACTTCTTCTTCAATTTCTCTGATTTCACGTGCCGCATCCACTTTAGCCTCTTCTACCATTTCCTGTCTGAGCAGCTGTTTTGCCTCTTCCCGGGTCATACCCGATATTTTTTCTATTTCCTGGATCAGCTGCAATCTGATGCTGTCCGTTTCAGCTTTAATCTTATCTACTTCAGCAATCTTATCTTCATATTCCTTTTCCCTCTGGATAATCATCTCTTCTTTCTTCTCGGCCAGTTCGACCTTTTTATCCAGTGCTTCTTCTTTTGCCAGAATTCTTTTTTCCTGAGCCTGTAATTCTTTCTTTCCTTCTTTTATTTCATTTTCAGCTTCCTGTTTCCCTTTGAAAATGATTTCTTTGGATTCCAGTTTTGCTTCTTTAATAATTTCATCAGCTTCACGTCTGGCCTTATTAAGTATTTCCTCGGATGTTTTACCGACTTTGGCATTGTCAGATTCAATTTTCTTCTTCACGATAACTGCGCCGGCTACAAAACCTGCAATAAGGGCTACAACGCCAATCAAGATGTATAACCAAACCATTATTTCCTCCTGTATATATTTTTTTCTGTAATCACCACATCAAGTGGCACATCATGTTCTTCCGTTTCAATTCTTTCCACTACCTGAAAATCATATGCAAAACCAACCTTTAAATCAAACAAATAATTTTTTAAAAGCTTATCATAATATCCTTTGCCGAATCCGATTCGGTTGCAGTTTGTATCAAATACAAGAGCCGGTACTATTGCAACATCAATCTGTTCAGGTTCATCTGTTAAAGAGACAGGCTCTTTGATACCCAGACTGCATGTTTCCAAAAATTCACTTCCTTCAAATCTTCCGATAAAGATTTCCTCAAAACACATTTTGGGAAGATAAATCTTTTTACCCCTTTTATGCAGATAGTTAAAAAGCCATTCCGTTTCAATCTCATTTCCGAAATTGCAATAAAAAAGAAAACTTTCCCTTTCACCGTAAAGCTCAATAAACTTTTCACACACCTGCCTGCTGGCCTTACTGATAAAGTCACCATCAAGCTCATTTCTCATTCTTTTTATACGTGCCCTCAGAGTTGCCTTATCAGCTGTCATATTTTTTAATCCCCTTCCAGAGTCTTTTGAGCCTTTGGGCTATCTTACCTTCAAAGCCGGAGTCGGACGGGTTATAAAAAACTTTTTCACTTTTCATATACTCCTGAGCCACAAATTCACCATAATCAAATGGATATTTGTACCCTGCAGGATTATGACGGATATTTTCAGGCGGATACGGGTTGGAAGCCTTTAAATATTCTTCGGCCTTTTTCCCGGCTGTGTAAGACCGGTTGCTTTTCGGACAGGAAGCCAGATAAGTAACCACATGCGAGAGAATAATATCTCCTTCCGGCATACCCACTTTCAAAAAAGCTTCATAAGCGGAATTTGTAAAAGCAAGTGCATCGGGCAAGGCATTGCCGATATCTTCGGAAGCTGAAATAAGGAGCCTTCTGAAAACGCTTTCCGCATCAACTCCGCTTTTCAGAAGTTTTTTTGACCAAACGAGTGCCGCATCCGGATCACTGCCGCGTATACTTTTTATCATTGCCGAAAGCAGATCGTAGTGCTCGTCCTCAGAATAACCCATTTTCATTATCAAATCTTCCACTTCCGAAACATCCAAAAACATTTCACCGTCTTTGACAGGTGACGTCATTGCAGCAATATCAAGCATATTGAGAAATCTTCTTGCGTCACCGTTCGATGCTTCACAAAGTCTTTCAAACACTTCATTGTCAACTGTTATTCCCTCAACGTCATACATTTTTTCTATTTCAGCACAAGCCTGCTTAAAAATGGATTTCAATGCATCTCTGCCTAAAGGCTCAAATGTAAAAAGAAGGCTTCTGGATCTCAGTGCAGGTGTTATTTTAAAATACGGGTTTTCAGTGGAGGCACCTATGAGCTTCGCATGCTTCTCATCAATCAAGTCCAAAAGAAGATCCTGTTGGACTTTTGAAAATCTGTGAATCTCATCAATAAAAATCAGAACCGGTTTGCCATAGGATTTTGTGGAATCCACAATATTTTTCAATTCAGATGAGCCTGAAGAAGCCGCATGTAAACGGTAAAAAGGCAGCGACAAAACCTCACCTGCTATTTTGGCAAGACATGTTTTGCCTGTGCCGGGAGGCCCTACAAAAATAAGGGAATCGAAACTTCCTTCCGAAATAATTTTGCGCAGAGGAGCATTATCCGACAGCAGATGACGCTGTCCCTTTATTTCGTCAAAATGTTCTGGATATATCCTGTCAATCAGTCTAAATTTCATAAATATAAAAAAAGCCCCCGCATGTGCCGTGCGTGCAGTCCATTTGCAGCCCTGGCTAACCAGGTGGGGAAAATCACGGCTGCGTTAGGCTTCCCGCTCAAAGGCGGGCTTGCACACGGCAACCAGTATCAATTCCCCTTTTTTAGAGGTGTTGGCTCCAAATTTTCTACACTTTCACGGGCACCGCAGGGGCTACCCTCTATCCGATATTTACTTCCAGTTCGTCAAGTTTCCGCTCTAATCTTTCAATAGCTTTTTTACTTTCGCTTATTTCCTCTTTCAGCATAAAATATTCAGCAGCTATATTAAAAGCAGCCATTACTGCAATCTTAGAAGTAGTTAAAACATGAAGGTTTTTCTCTATCTCTTTCATCCGCAACTCAACAAACGAAGCTATATCTTTTATATACTCTTCGTCACCTTCAGTTTTAATTTTATACTTATCTCCGTAAATATAAACCTCGGAAACATTCAATTGCCACACCTCTTAAGGTAACCTGCCCAGCAGATTTTCAATTTTTTCGGCTATTGCTTCTCTCTCATTTTTGTACTTTTCATTCTCCTCTTTTAAGCTTTCTAATCGCTTTTCAAGTTCTTCGTTTTTGCCTTTCAACTGCTGGTAGTCTTCCAGCAGAGCTTCAATTTTTTCAGATAAACTGTTTATATTTTCTAACATTTCCATACTTATTAAATACAACATTTACCCAAAAGTGTCAATGAATCTATTTCTGACGTCACCCCATTTTTCGTAGTGCAAATATTTTTCAATGTAATTTGCACAAATGAAGCAGCCGATGTCGAATGTGTTCCACATATTTACCAGCCTTTTGGCTGGTGTTAGAGAAACGTACTGCCGGTTAGCGGTCACACCCTGTGTTGGAAGGTAAAGTGGATAAATATTTGCAAATAAAAACAATTATGAGAGGAGGGGGATGTGTTCCACATATCTACCAGCCTTACGGCTGGTGCTAGTAGACGGTTAGCGGCAGTAGTTTCGAGTTTCGGCTGCGAAATGCGTGCAAATTACATTGAAATCAGTTTCATATTAGCTAAGTATATGTAAAACAATATTTTTATATAATTTTTGGGGTGATACCAGATCTATTTTTATTGGAAAAGTGAGATAGTTAGGTGGTGAGGTGGAGAAGTAGAGGCAAAGGTTAAGGTTGAGATGTTTTAGAAAGTTAAGACCCTTGAATAAGTACCCCATCCAACCTTCTCCAACTTAGGGGAGGGGTTTTATCTCCAATCTACCAAAAAGTTATGAGTGAACATATACTGCCCGCCTCTGGGCGAAAGGTGGTAAAGTTTATAAAAATAAATTACTCAAAAATTTTAAGTTGTGTGGTCAGTTGGTACCTCAAAATACATCAAGTACCTCAAATACCTTTAACTACCTTTTTTTCACGCATCACGCATCACGGTTTTAAGCATCACGGTTCCTTTATCTCAACTCAGCAGAGTACTTTTCGCTCAGTCCTTCGATAATTTCTTCAAGAATCTTGTTTGTTTCCTCATCCGTGAGCGTCCTGTCAAGTGCGGAATAGAATATTCTGAACGTCACACTGAGTTTATTCTCACCGATCTTATCCCCCTGATAAATATCGTATACCACAGCATCATAGACCAGAGGACCAAAATTTTTGATGTATTCAAGTAAGTCACCGGCATTTACAGTGTTATCCACCACAACCGATAAATCTTTATAAACAAACGGATAAACTGAAAATTTTTCATAATGAAAATCACCTTTCACTTTTTCATTAATCAGTTTTTCCAGATATATTTCACATAGATAAAGATCTTCCTGAATATCTTCCTCTTCGGCAATATTAGGATGAAGCTGCCCTATAAAACCGTAACCTTTCCCGCCAACTTTTATTTCAGCAGATTTGCCGGGATGTAGAAAATCATACTTCTCATTTTTTTCATATTCAGCGTTAATTTTAAAGGATTTAAAAAGATTATCCAGCACCCCTTTCATATAATAGAACGTATCCACCCGGCTGCCTGTATTCCACGACAAAGGGAAAAAAGAGGCTGTGGCGCAAAAAGCCAGCCCGGAAAGCTGCTCAGGAATAGATTCATTTCTGTCGATAAATGTCTTCGCAATTTCAAATAATCGTATATTCTTAAATCCCTGATTGATATTCTGTTTTGCTGCAGCAACTACACCGGGAAAAACATATGTCCTTAACGTATCCATATCTTCTGAAATAGGATTTAAAAGCTTTACAAAATTATCCTTTTTATCAAATCTGCTCAAATAACGCTCACTCATAAACGAGTAATTTATTACTTCATTGAAACCAAGTGTTTTAAGGCTGCTTTTTATATTTTTTGCATTTTTGAGAAAAGGTTCCGGAGGCGCACTGTCGGCTGACAATCTGGGTACCGTAGCCTCAATATTGTTATAACCGTAAATTCTTGCCACCTCTTCCGCCAAATCCTGCCACCTTTCGATATCAACCCTGTAGGGGGGAACTTCTACCGTTAATTCTCCCTGTTTGGTTTTAACACCAAAGCCAAGCTCTTCCAGTACTTTCGACATTTCTTTTTCGGAAATCTCTGTTCCAAGCAATTTGTTTATTTTATCAACTTCAGCATTTACGGACAACGGAACATATTCTTTATAATCATTTGAAAGAACGCCGTCAGCCACACTGCCGTCAGCATTTTCCTTAAGCAGCGAAGCAGCATAATCCACCATTGAAAGTGTATTAACCCTGTCTATTCCCCGCTCGTATCTGTAAGAGGAATCCGTTTGAAGGCCGAGTTTCCTTGCAGTCATTCTGATATTTTCAGGCTTAAAATAAGCACACTCCAGAAAAACATCTTTCGTATCATCATGAATCCCGGAATACTCCCCGCCCATTACACCGGCGATTCCTATGGGCTTTGATTCATCTGCAATCACCAGCATACTTTCATCAAGCAAGCGTTCTTTGCCGTCAAGCGTCATTATCTTTTCACCCGGCTTAGCCGTTCTGACTATAATCCCACCTTCGATTTCTCTCAGATCAAAAGTATGTAAAGGCTGACCGTACTCAAACATGATGTAATTTGTAATATCGACAATATTGTTAATCGGCCTTACACCAACAGCACGCAACCTGTTCTGCATCCACAGTGGAGAGGGTTTTATTGTAACATCTTTTATAATTCTGCCCAGATAAACGGGGCACTTTTCTTCATCTGTAACCTTTACGTAACTGTAGTCAGATGCATTAAGGAATTTATCACTCTTAATTTGGTATGAAGTTTTTTTCATTTTCCTTGAGTAAAGCGCAGCAACTTCTCTTGCCACACCCCTTATGCTGAGGCAGTCGGCCCTGTTTGGAGTAATACTGATATCAAGTACATAATCACCCAAACCGAGCACCTCATTTATGTCTTCATTTACCGGCGTATCTTCAGGAAGGGGCATAATCCCGTCACTTTTTTCTTCAAGATTCAGCTCAGCTGCAGAACATATCATACCAAAAGACTCCACACCTCTAAGCTTCGCTTTTTTAATTTTAAATCCACCCGGTAAAACAGCCCCAACTTTGGCAAAAGGAACAATCTGCCCTTCAGCTACATTAGGCGCACCGCAGACCACATTATAAATATTTTCACCGTCAGAAACTTCACACACGGAAAGCTTGTCAGCATTCGGATGTTCTTCCACTTTCTTAACAGCAGCAGTCACCACATTTTCAGCCGCTTCCAATTTATCCACGCCTTCGATCTCCAGACCAGACATGGTTAACCTTTCTGCAAGTTCAAAGACTTCTATCCCGGAAATATCAACAAAATCATTCAGCCAGCTTAAGCTTACTTTCATTATCTACCTCTAAAACTGTTTTAAAAATTTCAGGTTATTATCAAAGAAAAGACGCAAATCATCTATGCCGTATCTAAGCATAGCAATCCTTTCGATTCCCATTCCGAAAGCATACCCGGAATATTTTTCAGAATCATAATCAACTGATTTGAAAACTTCCGGATCCACCATGCCGCAGCCCAGAATTTCAAGCCACCCCGTGTTTCCACAAACGCGGCATCCTTTCCCGCCGCATATAACGCAACCCATATCCACTTCCGCACTGGGTTCGGTAAACGGGAAAAAGCTCGGTCTGAACCTCACCGGCACATCATCACCGAACATCCTTTTTACAAACAATGTCAGCGTACCTTTTAAATCCCCAAAAGTCACATCCTCGTCCACCAGCAAACCTTCCACCTGGTGAAACATAGGCGTATGTGTAACATCACTGTCACACCGGTACACCTTTCCCGGTGCAATCACCTTAACAGGCGGTTTTACCCTTTCCATAGTCCTGACCTGTACAGGAGAGGTATGTGTTCTCAAAAGTAAATCATCGGAGATATAAAAGGTATCCTGCATATCCCTGGCAGGGTGTTCTTTGGGGATATTGAGAGCCTCAAAATTATAAAAATCACTTTCCGCTTCAGGCCCGGTTTCCACTTCAAATCCCATGCTTACAAATATATCGACAATTTCATCATAGATACGTGTTACCGGATGTATGGAGCCTGATGTAAAAGGAAAACCCGGCAGAGAAATATCGATGGACTCCGAATTCAGCTGGGCTTGTTTTTCTTTGAGTTTAACCTCTTTTTCCTTTGCTTCGTATCTGGCTTCAAAGTCCTGCCTTATTTCATTAATTTTTTTACCAAGCTCAGCCCTTTGCTCGGCAGGCACACTTTTCATCTGTTTGTTAAGGGAGGATATCAGCCCCTTTTTGCCCATATATTTTACTTTAACGGCATACAGGCGCTCAAGAGAGTCAGCCTGACTTATTTCTTCCACATATCCTTTTGCTGCAGAGAGATCAAACTCCATTACTCACCTCAAAAGACTTTCATCACAATGCTTATAAAAAAACAAAAAACGGAATCATTTTTAACGGTAAAAATAAAGGGGTGCTGCATGCACCCCCTGATAATTTTAAGCGGAAACTTGTTTTACAAGTTGCTCAAATTCCTCCGGATTGTTGACAGCCAGCTCTGAAAGAGCTTTTCTGTCGATTTCAATATTATTCTTTTTCAATAATGAGATGAGCTTACTGTAGCTCAAACCGTGCTGTCTTGCAGCAGCATTGATTCTTACAATCCATAATCTTCTGAAATCCCTCTTTTTTTGTTTACGTCCTCTGTAAGCATGGGCAAGGGATCTCTCTCCCACCTCACGGGCCTTTTTGTAAACACTGTGGTTAACGCCCCTGAAACCTTTTGCCAGTTTCAGCCATTTTTTTCTTCTCTGGCGAGTTTTAAATCCGCCTTTTGCTCTTGGCACAATTATCCTCCTTTAATTACGTATAAGGTAAAAGTTTTTTAATGTTCTTGGCATCTTGCCCTTCCAGGATGCCAGGGTGGCGTAAGTCGCGCTTTCTTTTAGCGGTCTTTGAGGTGAGGATGTGCCTCAATCCCTGCTTTTTGTGTTTCACTTTGCCGGAAGCCGTAATTTTAAAGCGCTTTGCGGCTCCTCTGTGACTTTTCAACTTAGGCATTACTACCTCCTAATTACTCGTTGGATGGTCCTATAACCATCGTCTGCAATCTACCCTGCATCTCTGGTTTTTTTTCAACAACACAGAGATCACCGAGCTCCTTAACAACCCGGTCAAGCAGCTCAAGCCCGTGGTCTTTATATATCATTTCCCGACCTCTGAATCTGACCACGACTTTAACTTTATTTCCTTCAGATAAAAATCTTCTTATATGCTTCATTTTTGTATTGTAATCATGCTCTTCGATTTTAGGCCTGAATTTGATTTCTTTAACTTCGATTTGGTTTTGTCGCTGCTTTTTGCGGGCTTCTTTTTCTTTTTTGGCTTTCTCAAATTTAAATTTGCCGTAGTCCATTACCTTACATACAGGCGGCTTGGCCTGCGGCGCAATTTCAACCAGGTCGTATCCGCTTTCATTCGCAATATTAAGAGCTTCCTCCAGAGAAACTATTCCTTTCTGTTCGCCATTTTCAAGAATCAGTCTTACTTCACTGCCGGTTATCTCTTCGTTTACCCTTTCCTTATCGGCCTTTTTCGCTGCTATAGATCACCTCCACAAATTTGTACTTTTATTTTTTTCAAGTTCATTTATTACACCAATATATTCACTAAAATCAAGGTTATTTTTATTTTCACCGTTTCTTAACCTAACAGATACGGTATTATTTTCAACTTCATCTTTACCGATTATTAACATATGAGGTATTTTTTCCAGCTGAGCTTCCCTGATCTTATATCCTATTTTCTCATTCCTGTAGTCCGTATCAACCCTGAAACCCTCTTTTTTCAGTTTTTTTGCAATACTTTTGCAGTAATCCAGCTGATCGTCGGATATATTCAGAATTTTCACCTGCGCGGGTGCTATCCAAAAAGGAAAAGCTCCGGCATAATGTTCCGTTAAAACGCCGAAAAATCTTTCAAGAGAACCCAGCAGAGCTCTGTGAACCATAAAAGGTCTTTTCTCCCGGCCGTCGGAATCCACATACGTCATATCAAAACGCTCCGGAAGATTAAAATCGAACTGAATCGTGGTCATCTGCCACTCCCTGCCAATGGCGTCCTTAACCTTCAGGTCTATTTTAGGC
Source organism: Flexistipes sp. (assembly GCF_036172515.1). NCBI lineage: Bacteria > Pseudomonadati > Deferribacterota > Deferribacteres > Deferribacterales > Flexistipitaceae > Flexistipes > Flexistipes sp. The sequence goes on along the minus strand of NZ_JAXKVW010000005.1, from coordinate 2,850 downwards.
CCGTAAAAAGCGCCTCCGCCTTCATCCATTTCAAAATCGATTCCGGATTTTTCAATGGCTTTGGTCAGGGATGATGTAGCTTTCTCCCACATGGCATCATCGCCTACACTTTTTTCAGGCTTGGTGGCAATATATCCTTTTATAGATGAAAAGCCGAAAGCCTTCCAGATATTCAGTGAAAATTCAAGAACCTCACTGATTTCATCTTCAATCTGTTCGCTTGTGCAGATAATATGTGCATCATCCTGTGTAAATCCGCGCACCCTGAGCAGCCCGTGCAATACACCTGATCTTTCATAACGATAAACCGTGCCAAGCTCAGCCCACCTTAACGGAAGGTCTCTGTATGAGCGTGTCTTTGTTTTATAAATCATTATATGAAAAGGACAGTTCATAGGTTTGATAAAATAATCCTGACCTTCTATATCCATCGGAGAATACATATTGTCTGCATAAAAATCCAGGTGACCGGAAGTCTTCCATAGGTTGGATTTTCCTATATGAGGAGTATAGAGTATCTCATAATCATTCTTAATATGCTCATTTCGCCAAAAATCCTCTATCGTGAGTCTCATTTTGGAACCCTTGGGCAGCCAGCAGATAAGACCTGAGCCTATTTCATCGAATGAGGAGAACAATTCAAGCTCTTTGCCAAGCTTTCTGTGGTCGCGCTTTTTTGCTTCCTCCAGACGTTGAATGTATTCATCCAGCTCACTCTTTTTGAACCAAGCTGTTCCGTATATTCTCTGAAGCATTTTGTTGTTTTCGTCACCGCGCCAGTATGCCCCTGCAACCGACAACAGCTTAAAATGCTTTATTTTGGAAGTGTTATCCAGATGAGGACCTCTGCATAAATCTATAAAATCACCCTGCTCATAAAGGGAAACTACATCTTCATCCAGCTCAGAAATTATTTCAGACTTATAGTTTTCTCCCATTTCATCAAAAAGTTTTACCGCGTCATCTTTGGACATCTCTTTGCGTCTTATATCCATTTTTTCATCGGCAAGCTTTTTCATTTCCTTCTCTATCGAATCCAGATCCTCCGGGGTAAAAGGATTATCTATATCAAAGTCATAGTAAAACCCGTCTTCGACAACAGGACCGATAGTAACTTTTGCCTCCGGAAACAGACGTTTTACAGCATGTGCCATTAAGTGGGCAGTGGAATGTCTTAAGATTTCCAAAGCTTCCCGGTCGTTTTTTGTAAATATTTTCAGACTGTCTCCGTCGGAGAGTTTATAATATAGGTCTACCTGTCTGCCGTTCACTTCTCCGGCGATTGCATTTTTAGCCAAACCTCTGCCGATTTTTTCTGCCAAATCAAGGATAGAAGCACCCTCTTCAGCTTCAATACAGCTGCCGTCCGGCAGATATATATTCATTTATCACCTCGGTTGTTCTTATCAAAATATAAAATAGGTTTTATACAGTATTATTGCACACTTTGTCAACTCTCAGTTGGATTTTAGTAGGTGATTTATGTATTTAAGTGCTCAGAAAATCAAAATCTAACACATACCAAACATTCTATTTCACTCTCTCCTCTACCTCTCCATCTCACCACTTTTCCTGCTTTCTCAATATAAAATGACGCAAAAAAGGAGCCATTACAAGGAGCCGAAGGCGGCGTGGTAATCTCGGGTACGAGATTGCTTCGCTACGCTCGCAATGACCACAAACGTCATCGCGAGGGCGGCAGCCCGTGGCAATCTCGCATCCCGTATGGGAGATTGCTTTGTCTCCGCCCGGCGTCGAATCCCTGCAATGACTTCAGATTATTTTCTATGCGGCGGTGCCATGAATTCCGGGCCCACCGGATCTTTAATTTCCTCTGAAAGAATTTTATCTATCTCATTCATACCGCTTTCATCAATATGCCAGCCGTAAATATTTGCTATCTTTTCAACCTGATACGGTTTTCTTGCTCCCAGAAGAGCTGTTCCTATTTTTGTTTTGTCCAGCACCCATCTTATGGCAAGATCCATAACCGTTTTTCCGTAATTTTCCCGGGCAAATTTATCCAGTTTATCCACTGCGCTAAGATATTGCTTGAAGCGGTCACCTTTAAACTTTGGATCGATTTTTCTCAAATCATCCCCTTCAAAAATTTTGTTCTCAGTCATTTTTCCGGATAGCAGCCCTCTGCAGATTGCGCCGTAAGTAATTGGAACAATGTTGTTTTCCAAACAGTAGGGGAGTATGTCATCTTCAATCTGCCTTTCAAACATATTGTAAGGAGGCTGTGAAGTATGAATCGGTGCAGTTTTTCTGAATTCATCCATCTGTTCAGTAGAATAATTACTGACCCCGATTGCTCTTATCTTTCCCTTTTCCACAAGCTTGTTTAAAAACTCCGCCGTTTCATCAAAACTTACGAGTTTGTCCGGCCAGTGAATCTGATAAATATCGATATAATCCGTCTGCAGTCTTTTCAGGGAATCATCAATCTCTTTTTCAAGACGCTCTTTTGAAGAGTTGCGGAAAACACCGTCGTCATTCCATTCTAATCCTGCTTTGGTGGCCAGAACAATCTTATCGCGGTTACCATATTCTTTCAGAGCCTTTCCAACAATGCTTTCTGATTTGCCGAAGCCGTAAACAGGAGCTGTGTCAACCATATTTACTCCTGAATCAAGGGCTTTGTGAATGGTTTCAATGGACAGTTTTTCATCAGTACCACCCCACATCCAGCCTCCGATTGCCCATGTACCAAGGCCGACTCTTGACATCGTATATTAAGAAAGTAGGAAAAATTGTTTAACAGGCTATTAAAAAGTTGTATAAGGTTCCAGAGCACTGAAGGTGATAAAGGACATAATTGTCATTGGTTCAACGAAACCGTTCGAA